>CAJCJB010000098.1 GCA_903970545.1 Candidatus Saccharimonadota bacterium
CCGAATTAAATAACCTTTACAATTTCGACCAAAGGGAGAAATCTAAAAAGGGTATTATTATTTACACAAATTTCTCAGTCGTTCCTCCTTCGAAATGACAAAAGAACTAATGATATTTACTTCCTGCTGTAGTTAGGTGCCTCGCGGGATATGAATACATCATGCGGATGGCTTTCAATTACGCCTGCCTGGGTAATGCGTATAAACTTGGCTTGTTGCAATGCCTTAATATCTTTAGCACCGCAATAGCCCATACCTGCACGCAGACCACCCATCAATTGATATATCACTTCAGATACCATGCCTTTGTAGGGCACACGACCCGAGATACCTTCGGGTACCAGTTTCTTAATATCATCTTCCACATCCTGGAAATAACGGTCTTTAGAACCCATTTGCATAGCTTCTATAGAACCCATACCACGATATGATTTAAACTTTCTGCCTTCGTATATAATGGTTTCTCCCGGAGATTCGTCCATACCGGCAAACAAAGAACCCAGCATTACCGAGCCTGCACCTGCGGCAAGGGCTTTTACAATATCTCCGCTAAAACGAATACCACCATCTGCAATCAAAGGAACATTTTTGCCTTTAAGCGCATGGGCTACTTCCAGCACAGCTGATAGTTGAGGAACACCCACCCCTGCAATAACACGCGTAGTACAAATGGAACCCGGACCAATACCCACCTTAACCCCATCAGCACCTGCTTTAACCAATGCTAAAGCGGCTTCGCCGGTGGCAATGTTTCCGGCAATAATTTGTGTGTGTTTAAATTGTTTTTTAACCAAACGCACCATATCCATCACACCCTTTGAATGCCCGTGTGCGGTATCAATAATCATAGCGTCTACACCTGCCGCAACTAAAGCTTCGGCACGCTGCATGGTATCGGCCGTAATGCCCAAAGCAGCAGCCACACGCAAACGCCCCATATCATCTTTACATGCGTTGGGGTGTACTTTGGTTTTAATAATATCTTTATAGGTAATGAGGCCAATCAGTTTATTGTTCTTATCAACGATGGGAAGTTTTTCTATCTTGTATTGTTGTAAAATCTCTTCGGCTTTCTTTAGGGTAATGCCATGTTGCGCCACGATAACTTTATCGCGCGGAGTCATTATTTCGCGCACAGGTCGTTTATGATTCTTTTCAAAACGTAAATCGCGGTTGGTAACAATGCCCACAAGCTTCCCATCAGAAGCTACTACGGGTATGCCTCCTATTTTATTTTCATGCATCAGCACCATAGCATCAGCAATGGTAGCTGTTTCAGAAAGTGTAACGGGGTCCATAATCATACCGCTTTCAGAACGTTTTACTCGGCGCACCTCTTGTGCTTGTGCCACAACGCTCATGTTTTTATGCAATACGCCAATACCGCCTTCCTGTGCAATGGCAATCGCCATACGGTGTTCGGTTACGGTATCCATCGCGGCAGAAACAATGGGTGCATTAAGTGTTATCTCTTTTGAGAAGAGCGATTTAGTTTCTACATCGCGCGGCAACACTTCAGAGTATGCCGGAACCAGTAGTACGTCATCATACGTTAAACCTTCAGGTACAAATTTGTTTGCGTAGGGAGCGTTCATGCTGTCTTTGTTTATTGTTCTAAATTAGGTATCATGGTGTTCGCCTAAAAAGGCTCGGGTCATGGCGAAAAAATTTGCCAAAGATACAGAATTAATGATGTTATCTTTGCAAAAGATGATGACAAAAATTATTCTGCACAGGGGCAAGGAAATGCCTTTGCTGCGCCAACATCCATGGGTGTTTTCAGGTGCTATTAAGATTACAGAAGGTGAAGCAAAAGACGGTGATACAGTAGAAGTATTCTCTGCCGATAAAAAGTTTCTTGGCATTGGTCATTATCAGGTGCAAAACAGTATTACTGTAAGGATTATTTCTTTCGATAAGGTAGAAATTAACGAAGCCTTTTGGTTAGATAAGATTAAGAAAGCTTATGCTTACCGCACGTATGTTGGCATTACAAATAACCCACATACCAATGTATATCGTTTGTTTTTTGGAGAAGCCGATGGATTGCCCGGCTTAATTGTTGATTATTATAACGGTCATATAGTTATACAATGCCACACGGTTGGTATGCACCGTAATGTAGAGCATATTGCTAAAGCCATTAAAGAAGTATATGGTGCACAGCTAAAAACCATTTACGATAAGAGCAAAGAAACACTACCCAAGAATTATGCGGTTAACATCACCAATTGTTTTATGTTGGGAGATGCAGGGAATACTATTGTAACAGAGAATGATTTTAGTTTTTATGTGGATTGGGAAAAGGGACAAAAGACAGGCTTCTTTATTGACCAACGGGAGAACAGAAAACTACTTGCAGATTATGTTAAAGATAAAAACGTATTAAATACATTTTGTTATACGGGCGGATTCTCTGTGTATGCTTCGGCTGCGGGGGCTAAAGAGGTTCATTCGGTTGATGTCTCTAAATCTGCTATGGAGATAACAGATAAAAACATTGAGTTGAACAAGCTAACTAATCATCAAAGTTTTTGTGCAGATACATTTGATTTCTTGAAAGATAAGAAGGATGTGTATGATGTTATTATACTCGACCCTCCTGCCTTTGCCAAAAGCAGAGATGTAAAACATAATGCTGTTATAGGTTATAAAAGACTAAATGAAATGGCGTTGAGGTTAATTAAAAGCAATGGAATTCTGTTTACTTTTTCCTGTTCGGGTGTGGTGGATAAGAATCTTTTCTTCAATACGATTAATGCAGCTGTTTATGAGAGTGGAAGGAAAGTTAAGATACTTCACTACTTATCTCAACCGTCCGACCATCCTATATCGCCTAACTTTTCAGAAGGAGAATATCTTAAAGGGCTTGTATTGTATGTGGAGTAATTAAAGAAATATTAACATTTCTGTTTGATTCTAAATACATCAAATGTTTTATCTTTACGTATGAGAAAATTATTATTCATTGTTATTATCTTCTCTTTTTGTGTAAATACATTTGCACAAATTATAAATGGCAGGAGTGATGATATTCCCAATTATTATCAGCCGGTTAAAAATAATGTAGATGCCCCTATTAATCCACCA
>CAJCJB010000099.1 GCA_903970545.1 Candidatus Saccharimonadota bacterium
TTATAGATTTAGGGTTCAATCACAGAAAAACTGTTATCAATATTTATATTTTTAATTTATTGACTATAGGTATCGCTGTCGCTTCTTATCAACTTAATGCGAGTTTTGCTTTATTAGCAGTAATATTGTTTGCTGTGATATGCGCGCTTTTTTTACAACTTATTTTTAAATCCAGGCAAAAGAAAAGTATTGCTTTGGAGAAATAGATGAAACTATTCTCGGTTTTTAAATACATAAAAGGGTACTGGAATCATGCGTGGATGAATATCATCTGTAATGTGCTATTCTCTGTATTCTCGTTGTTTTCATTAGTGCTTGTAAAACCATTCTTAGATTTATTGTTTTTGCATGATGAAGTTTTTTATAAAGACATTCTTCAAAAAGGTGCCCCTGTTTTTCACCCAAATTCTGCTTGGGTTAACGATGCATTTACGTACCATTTATCAGGTTTAATTTCTAATCACGGAAAACTAAGTGCCTTGCTTTTTATTTGCATAGTAATTGTACTACTTACGTTCTTTAAAAACCTTTTTCGCTACATGGCTATGTTTGCACTGGCTCCTATCCGCAATGGTGTTGTGAGGGATTTACGAAACCGTTTAATGGATAAAGTTTTGCACCTGCAACTTTCGTATTTCAGCAATGAAAAGAAAGGGGATATTATGTCACGTATTACTTCTGATGTAAGTGAAATAGAATGGAGCATTATGCAGTCTTTAGAACTGATTTTTAGAGAGCCATTGCTTGTTATTATTTCTCTTGTAGCACTTATTATGATTAGTCCTTACCTGACGCTCTATGTTTTTCTATTATTACCTGTTGCAGGTTTATTGGTAGCGTTAATTGGTAAAAGCCTGAAACGAAATGCAACAAAAGGTAAAGAAGTGTTAGGGAAGCTATTTATTGCCATGGAAGAAACGCTTAGCGGATTAAAAATCATTAAAGCCTTTACCGGAGAACATTTTGTATCTGATAAGTTTAAAAGCATTAACGAAGAGTACACAAAAATATCGGTGCGCATTTATCGTAAAACAGATTTGTCTTCTCCGCTAACCGAAGTGATTGTTACAGCCATCCTAATGCTGATTATGTTTATTGGCGGAAGAATGGTAATGGGTGCTGATAGTAGTCTTTCTGCATCTTCGTTTATTACCTATATTATTGTTGCGTCGCAGATAATACCACCGGTTAAACAAATAACACAGGCGTATAACAGTATACAAAAAGGTGTTGCTTCTGAAGAACGGATTAATAAGATACTACACGCCGAGAATACGATTACTGAAGTTAGCAACCCTACTGAGATAAAATCTTTCTCTCATAAAATTGAATTTAAAAACGTTTCGTTTGCCTATAACAGAGGTGATGCCGGACATGTGTTGCAACACGTTAATTTAATTATCCCGAAAGGAAAAACCATTGCGCTTGTGGGTCAGTCGGGTTCGGGTAAAACAACGTTGACGGATATGATAGCGCGCTTTTATGATTGCGACGATGGCGAGATTTTATTTGATGAGGTAAACATTAAAAATGCTTCCTTAAAGAGTGTGCGGAATTTATTAGGTATGGTGTCGCAAGAGCCTATATTATTTAACGACACTGTTTTTAATAACATTGCTTTTGGTTTAGAGAATATCTCGGAAAAAGATGTGATGGAGTCTGCACGTATTGCCAACGCACACGATTTTATTATGCAGATGCCTGAAGGCTATCAGACTAATGTGGGCGACAGGGGTACTAAACTTAGCGGTGGGCAAAGGCAACGCATCAGTATTGCACGCGCGGTTTTAAAGAACCCGCCTATCTTAATTTTAGATGAAGCTACCTCTGCCCTTGATAGTGAGAACGAACGTATGGTGCAGGATGCTTTGCAAAAGCTGATGCAAAACCGCACCACGGTTGTTATTGCACACAGGCTTTCTACCATTGTTTATGCCGATGAAATTGTGGTGCTTGAAAAAGGTAAGATTATTGAACGCGGCACACATAAAGAGCTGCTTGCACACGCAGGCACCTACTTAAAGCTGTACGAAATGCAGACTATAAAGTAGTTTATAGACATCTGCTACTGATTCTTAGCAGGGAGTGCCTTTGTTGTTTATACACGATTCAACTTTTCACACAAAAACTAATTGGATTTTCTAATTCTAAAACACTTTTTCTGCGTTCCAATAGACTTTTTTTACAATTCGATAAGACTTCTTTGCAATCCCAATAGACTTGTTTCACGTTCGAGTAGATTTGTTTGACAGTTGCAAAACGTTAGGGTGGAGAGTGTAAAATAAAAAATCCCCTTCAAAATTAATCGAAGAGGATTTAAAAAAACAACAAAAACTATTTATCTAAAGTACCGCGTAAAGCCTGCTCTCTTTCAATAGATTCAAATAGTGCTTTAAAGTTGCCTGCACCAAAGCCTTTAGCGCCATGCCGTTCAATCACTTCAAAGAAAAGCGTAGGGCGGTCTTCTACCGGCTTGGTAAATATCTGCAACAAGTATCCGTCCTCATCACAATCAATTAAAATGCCCTCTTTAGCAAGCATATCAATATCTTCTTTTACGTTAGGCACGCGCACTTTTACATCATCATAGTATGCCTTTGGTGGAGCTGATAAAAACTCCACACCTCTGCTTTTCATATCACGAACGGTAAATAGTATATCATCCGTAGCCACCGCAATGTGTTGGCAACCGGAGCCTTCATAAAACTCAATGTATTCTTCAATCTGAGATTTCTTTTTCCCTTCGGCAGGCTCATTTATGGGGAATTTAATTCTGCCGTTTCCATTAGCCATCACCTTACTCATCAAGGCACTGTATTCGGTATGAATTTGTTTATCATCAAATGTAAGCAGGTTTATAAAGCCCATTACCTTCTGGTACCACTCAACCCACACGTTCATTTCGTTCCAACCCACATTACCCACCATGTGGTCTATGTATTTCAGTCCGGTTGATTTTGGGTTGTAATCGCTTTTCCATTCTTTATAGGTTGGTAAAAACAAACCGTTGTAATTTTTACGCTCTACAAACATGTGCACGGTTTCTCCGTATGTATAAATACCGCTGCGTACTACTTCGCCGTGTTCATCTTTTTCTACGGTAGGTTTCATAAAAGGTTTGGCACCACGTTTTACCGTTTCGTTATAAGAGTGCGTGGCATCATCTACCCAAAGGGCAATTACTTTTACAGCATCTCCGTGCTTAACAATATGCTGATTGATAGGGTGCTTTGAATTAAGCGGAGAGGTTAACACCAAACGTATTTTATCCTGCTTTAACACATAGGATACTGTTTCTTTGTTACCTGTCTCTAACCCGCTATAGGCATAGCTTTGAAACCCAAAAGCTGTTTTGTAATAGTGTGCAGCCTGCTTGGCGTTGCCTACATAAAACTCTACATAGTCGGTGCCGTTTAGAGGTAAAAAATCTCCCGCATCTTTATAAACTTTTTCTAAGGTGTGTGCAATGTTTTTTGTTTCCATGATATTGTTTTTAATTTAATAATTAGTAAAAAAGATAATTTGATTTAGAGGCAACTCCACATGGCCATAGCAGAAGGACGGGTATTGAAAATGATGAACATTATAAGGAATAAAGATACAAATATTTAGGCTAAGACTAATTACTTTTATCTCTAATCTTTTTGGCTTTGATTATAAAATCATACTAATCAATGGAGAAGTTAGGTTTAGGGTGTTTGAAGTAAGGCTAATACTGTGCTTTACTAAAACTAATTCTTAGGTGAACTCATCTCCTTTAGCTTTTCTTCTAAAGAGGCGGGGTCTTTTATAAGCACTTCACGGGCCTTAGAACCTTCAAACGGACCTACTATGCCCGCGGCTTCAAGTTGGTCTATTATTCTGCCGGCACGGTTGTAGCCAAGTTTTAATTTACGTTGTAATAAAGAAGCAGAGCCTTGTTGGTGTTGCACAATTACACGGGCTGCATCGTCAAACATTTTATCGCGCTCGCTGAGGTCAATGTCTTCAACCCCTTCAGCATTCTCATCAATGTATTCAGGTAAAATATGCGCACTTGAATAACCACGCTGTGAGCCTATAAACTCAACAATCTTCTCAATCTCAGGCGTATCCACAAAAGCACATTGTATGCGTATTAAATCATTACCTGTACTCAACAGCATATCCCCTCTGCCTATTAATTGCTCTGCCCCACCGGCATCTAATATGGTACGCGAGTCTATTTTAGAACTTACCCTAAACGCTACCCTTGCCGGGAAGTTAGCCTTAATAACACCTGTGATAATATTCACACTCGGACGTTGCGTGGCAATAATCAAGTGAATACCCACAGCCCTTGCCAACTGTGCAATACGGGCAATAGGCATTTCCACTTCTTTGCCTGCCGTCATAATTAAATCGGCAAACTCATCTACCACCACCACTATATAAGGAAGGAATTTATGCCCGTCGTTGGGATTTAATTTCCTGCTGACAAACTTAGCGTTATACTCTTTTATATTACGCACCTGCGCATCCTGCAACAAGGCATAACGGTTATCCATTTCAATACAAAGAGAGTTAAGCGTATGGATTACCTTCGTGTTATCAGTAATAATAGCATCTTCCGAGTTAGGGAGTTTTGCTAAGTAGTGTCTCTCTATTTTATTGTACAGATTCAACTCTACTTTCTTAGGGTCAATCAGCACAAACTTTATTTGCGAGGGATGCTTTTTGTATAACAAAGAAACCAGCACACAGTTCAACCCAACTGATTTACCTTGTCCGGTTGCACCCGCCATAAGCAGGTGAGGCATCTTGGCTAAGTCGGCAATAAAGGTTTCGTTGCTGATAGTTTTACCAAGCGCAATAGGCAAATCAAAGGTAGAGTTCTGAAACTTCTCAGTTGCGAGTATGTTGCGCATAGGCACCATCTCAGGGTTTTGGTTAGGCACTTCTATACCAATGGTACCTCTGCCGGGAATAGGCGCAATAATACGTATGCCAAGCGCAGCAAGGTTCAGCGCAATATCATCTTCCAGGTTTTTAATTTTAGAAATACGCACACCAGCCGCAGGCACAATTTCATAAAGCGTAACAGTAGGACCAATCGTTGCTTTTATCTTATCAATCTCAATGCCGTAGTTACGCAGCGTTTCAATAATCTTATCCTTATTAGAGTTCAGCTCTTCCTGATTGATGGTAGTTTCTATATTACCATAATCATTCAATAAGCCTATATGCGGCATTTGGTAAGAACCTAAATCTAAGGTGGGGTCGTACTCGCCAAACTGCTCAACTATCTTCTGAGCAAGCAATTCGGTATCAACTAAAATAGGGGATTCAGACTTAACAGGCTCTATTTCTAAATCAACTATCTCGTTTTTTTTTTCCTCTTCTGGAGAATCAGAAACTTCTAAAACAATTTCATGGTCGGGTGATTCTTCTTTAACAATATGCCCATCGTCAAGCTTTTCAAAAATAAATTTGTTTGCATTTGCTTTTACTTCCGGCTGAGGTGTTTCCACCACAGGTTCAGGAACGGCAGCGGCAACAGGCTCTTTCTTTTAAATTTAAAGATGATGAAGATAAATCCGGTAAACGTTAACCCCAACAACGCAAGCAAACCAATGCCGCCCATCAGGCCCTCTAAAGCATTGCTGATAACATACCCAAAGCCACCACCCAAGAAAAATAGCTTATCGCTAAAAATAAAACCAAGCGTAACCGATGTCCACACTACCACAAACACAGCCTTTGCCCACAGGTTGGCACTGATAGAAATATTGCGCTGAAACGATTTGGCTATGCCGCCCAACAACAACAGCGGCACAAACAAAAAGGACGATACCCCAAACCATTTAAACATAAATAAGTGAGACAGCGAAGCACCCATCTTACCAAACCAGTTTTGCACCCGCACTTCGGGATAGAACAGGTAAGAGGCGGGACCCATTACCTTATCCTGGTCGGCTTGCCAGGTAAATAAATATGATGCACAGGCAACACCAATATACAAGGCAGCAAAAATGTAGAACAAGCCAATAATACGTTGTGTTTGCTCGGCTCTGTAAAAAGTAATTACGTTTTTAATACGCTCCAAAAGCCCTGTCTTGTTGGCAGTTTTAGGGCTGGTCTTCTTCTCCTTCTCGGCTTTTTCGGTTTGCTTCCCAATAAAAGGCTCGGCTAAGTTTTTGCGGGCTTTGGGCGGCGTAAAACCATCTTCGGGCTTTATCTCGGGCTCAATAACCGTGTTCTCGCTCAGTGGTATTTTTAACTTATTTTTCTTTACTACTTCTGCCATGCTATATCTAACAAATGTAGGCTATGCCAAGGCTACATATAAACCATAACCATATAGTTTTTAACAGCAGATAGTGAACAATAAAGAGAGTTATTGGGGCGTTTCGCTTGAATACAAGCAGCGGGCTTTACGTTGCAAGCGTTGTTGGAAAAGCAATATTGGGGCCGCTTTTTCAAACTATTTTTATTGTATCGTCGTGTTACTTCAGACCCGCAAGTCGCAAACTTTAATACTTGATAAATCTGCTTCTTTAGATTAATTTCAAACTGAAACAGCGGACTATTTTGCAATCTCTTTAAATAACGCTTCGTAGTCTTTAAAGCGATGCTCTCTTATTGGGCGTGTGTATGGCTCCGAATCAAAATGCAATAGCAGGCAAGGAGAGATACCCTTATAAGTGCCCAAATATTCATACCGTACTAATTCCTTATTTTTTATCCGCTGTTTTATCTTGTTGTGATATGGATACATGATTTCATAAAAGCAATAAATTAAACAAGTTGAGAATGATAAGTAAGCTACTCCCTAAAAAAGTTTAGTTCTTTAATATCTATCAGGTGTACGTTTTGGTAATAGAAGCTTACAATATCTTTATAGCTATATCCTAATCGGGTCATGCGCATAGCACCTTCCTGACACATGCCAATGCCATGCCCAAAACCACGCCCAACAAATAAAACAGAATCGCCAACCGTTTCTAAAGAAAAGAAAGTTGATTTTAATTGCAAATCAGCCCGTACATTTTTTAGCGGAACCTTAATACCATAGTATTCTAAATTTGCTTTGCGGGTATCTTGTTTAAAATGCGTTGCTGCCCAACGAGCAGAACTGTCTTCAATTGGGTATTTATGTTTTATTTTAAGATACGAAAGCCAATCCTGAGTAGACATTTTGCGTTGCCACTTTGCATTGGGCATTTTTAAACTAAAGGTATCTTTTATGGACCGCAGGTATGACATGGGCCTTCCCCATACATCTTCAGAGTTTGCGGTTTGTCCGCCACTGTTAGAATGAAAAGCAGCATCAATTAAATTCATATCCTCATCAACAACAACTTTACCACGGGTGGCAACAACAGCTTGCAAAATATCAGTTTCAGATGTTCTCCCAAAAAAAGCTTGGCAATGCGTTTGGTCGCACAGGTTAAAACCCTCTGCCTGATGTTTGCCAATATGCCCCAATGCATAGGTGCGGGCTAGTATGGCTTGTACTTTATAAAACTCAACGGTAGAACGGGAGCCTGCCTCAGCTTCGGATACACCCGCTATGTAATTATCCAGTTTGCTTTCGTTAATTAAACGCAGCAATCCATTCTCGATAGAGATTGAAAGGTTGTCATTAAAAAAACGCGATTTCCTATCAGGGTCAACAGACTTTACCCGGAAAGATTTTTCTTCTTCGAAAGAAATTAATTTTACGAAAGAGAATTTACCCAGCTTCCTTGAAACACTTTTCAGCTCGATAGAATCGTTAATGATAGTAAGTTTTAAAGCATTCTGCGCATCAATAGAAATCAGGTTCTTCCCATCGGCCACAACCATATATGTTCCTTTTTCGGGAGCAAATAAAAGTTCTCTCACTTTAGTCTGGCTAAGTATTTTAACAGATATAACTTCTCTTTCCGAAAAGGATTTCTTTTCAACTTTTTTAGGAGGAGTTTTTTTAGTTTCTTTTGTTTTCGAAAAAGGAGTAACGCCCGATATTGCTGCCAATGTTATAAAGGCGAGTACTAAACAAAATATGTTAGCTATGCGGCGCAAGGGTTTTTAATCTGGAGAAAATACTATTTGCAATCTTAGTGGAAATATTCTCATCCTGCAACAAAGCGACTAGTTTTTTATACTCATTCAGTATTTCATATCTTTTTTCGCCCTCATTAAGGGCTTTTAGCTCTTCTACAATTTTTGGCACGGTAAAATCATTTTGAAGAAGCTCGGGTAAAACAAGTTTGTTGGGAATGATATTTACCAATGAAACATATTCTAAACGACTACCCACCAATTTTTTAGCTATATAAAAAGAGGTTCCGTTGCCCAAATAACAAACCACATGCGGCAAATTAAACAAAGCTGCTTCCAGTGATGAAGTACCTGATTTAATTAAACCCGTATGCGCGTGATGCATAATGCTATAACTATCGTTGGTAATAATAGTTACAGGATAGCCCTTGGTTGGATCTTCATATATTTGCTTGGGTAAAGAAGGCATAGCAGAAACTACAAACTGATAATCAGGAAAGTATTTTAGTATCTCCATCATTACAGGGAGTATGTGTTTAACCTCTTGTAATCGGCTACCGGGCAGTAAAGCAATGATAGGCTTTTCAGAAAGGTCGTATTTCTTTAAAAATTCTTCGCGTGAAATTATTTTTTGCTGCTCTTGTCTTAATACATCTGCCAAAGGATGCCCGTAATATTCTACCTCAACACCCCTATCGGCATAAAACTTTTTCTCAAAGGGGAGTATGACATACATTCTCTCCACGCATTCTTTTACTATCTTAATACGGTTTTCTTTCCATGCCCAAATAGTGGGAGAGATATAATAAAACACTCTAATGCCCTGCTGTTTAGCCCATTTAGCAATGCGGAGGTTGAAGCCGGGGTAATCAATAAGAATAAGTGCATCGGGTTTGTGTTGTAAAATATCTTCTTTACAAAAAGATATGTTCTTAAGGATGGTTTTCAGGTTAATAATAACCTCTACAAAACCCATAAAGGCAAGGTCTTTGTAATGCCTAATAATTTCGGCACCTTGTGCCTGCATTAAATCGCCACCCCAGCAACGAAAAGTTGCCTGCGTATCAACTTGCTTTAAAGCCTTTAATAAATTAGAACCGTGTAAATCGCCCGAAGGCTCTCCGGCTATAACGTAGTAGTTCATCAGTAACTCCAGCTATGTTCTACCCAGGTTTTTACAACCACAATTATAAAGCCATACACAAGGGTAGATAGAATAATGCCGCGTGTTGTTTTGTAATATTCTTTATTGATAAATAAAAAAAACATACCGAGATTTGGAATTAAGCAAAGGCTTAATACTACCGACAATACGTGCCCTAATACTAAGAACCTGAAGAACTGACTTGTAAAACTCATGAAATTATAACTCAAAGACCAATAAATAAATAAGGAAAGGAAAGGAAGGAAGAGTCCGGAGATGATGCCTAAAATAAAATTATTAAGCTTTACTTTCTGCATTTAAAACAAGTTTGATAAAGCAGGTATTTGGTTATGCTTTGTCATATCAAAACCAACGGGAACAACAGTTACATAGCCCTGCTCATTTAGGTGCAAATCAGTTTCGGGGTGGTT
>CAJCJB010000100.1 GCA_903970545.1 Candidatus Saccharimonadota bacterium
CCTTATTGCTTGAAATAATATTCGTCAATGTGTATCATTCGTTTTTCTTTCATATATATTCTAAACAGCAGTCTGTTTCTCTCCACATGAGCTTTACGCGCTACATGTCAGCTTGTTTCAATTCTTCATCAGCTTGTTTAGTGCATTTGCAATATACTTTTCGTTGGTAATTAAAGCAGTCTGAATGCGTTTGGCGTAGTGTATGCTATCCATTAAACCAGTAAACCCTGTAAATGCTGAGTTTAGCCTAACCATAAATTGCCTTTTGATGCCATTTTAATACCATTTAGTTCCCTAAAATGTTCCCTCAAAGAACGCTAAAAATTGATAACCAACTCTAAGGTAACACTTCTATAAAAATAACCAAAAATCGTTATTAACAATGCCATTTTTTTCGTACCTTTATGGTTCACTTTAAAACTTAAAAATATGTTACCAATAAACAGAAATTGTACTTATCAAAACAATCAAACAACCGTAAAGCACGATGGTTTTATTTATGGTTATGCTTCAGTTGCAGAAGTATCAAGTCATAATGGCAATTTAGTTGAAGATTTATGTGCCGTTATTTTAGATAAGAAAACTAATCAAATAAAAACATTAGAGGCAAGAAAGCATACTATAACATTAGTATAATCATATTTAAACATAGGTAAAATAAAAGGGGGCAATTAAGCCCCCTTTTTATTTTACTCAGTTTATAGGGTTAAACTATTCTACAATTAGTCTTTAATTATTTTCTTAGCAATTATGCCTGTGTGGTTTGTTATTTTTACAATATAAACACCATTAGTTAAAGCATTATCATATATGGCTGTTGTACCATTTATTATAAGGGTTAATTTAACGCTGCCTTGTATATCAGTAATTTGTACGGTCTGGCTATCAGTTGAGTTTGTTTCTATTGTAAAAGTACCGTGAAATGGATTAGGGTAAACATTATCTGTAATAGCAACAGCCGCAGGTTGTGTAACAACAACAGATGGTTTAGTTACAGGAGGATTAATCTGTGGGTCTTTCCTGCAACCTGCAAATAAAACTCCTCCTATAACTAAGATTGTAAATATTATGGTAAAGGATTTAAACATTATTTTTTCTACTTTTATTAAGGAACAAGACAAGAAGTAAATATTGGTGCGTTACTAAGACTTGTGTAAACAGTTAGCCCCGTAATTGGGTTTGTATATGCGGAGTATAAACCGATAGTATAAACAGCAAAGTAAACTGTGCTGCCACTTGTAAAACCTAACCCATATAAACTAAGAGCATTTATATTTATACTGGTCACGTTGCTGCCAGTTCCTACGGGTAATGCGAATGAATAGAAATATGAGTAATTACCAGAAATACCATTAACAAAAGTATTACTGGGCGAAGAAACAAATACAACACCTTCAATAGTTTCAGGAGAAGGTGTCAAAGTTGTAGTTATTTGCACATTATGCACAGTAGGAGTTCCTGTTCCAATAGTTTGAATGGCTTGTGCCGCAACAACACTTGCTGTTGGTGTTTGAGATAAATTAAGGTCTCTATACATAGTCCCTCCTCCTAAAAACTCAATACTATAAACATTTTCATAACCATAACCAGTTTTAGATACTGTAAAGCTATATGTCCCTGAAGGTATATTGTTTTGCTCTTTGGCAAGCTTTTCGGCAAGTAAAGCATTGTTTAGGGCTTTTTCGGGTTTGTTTAGTTTCTGATAGGCTTCGGCCAACTCAATATAATTGGTAATGAGTGGGTTCTTTATATTATGCTGTTGCCTTAGGGCTATGCTTTTTTGCTGAAAAGAAACCGCCTGTTCAAAATCTTGTTTCTGAAAATGGTAATTGCCTATATCGGCATACGTCCTCGATTCCATAACAAAATTATCCGTCTCAATAGATAGCTCCAGTGCTCTCTTAAAATAATCGTGGGCCTTTTCGGACTCGTTATTATCTCTGTAAACCGTCCCTATGCCTGCATATAAACGTGTTTCAAATCCGGGGTTGTCAGTAGCATAGGTAAGACCGGTGTTGTAATAGGTAATGGCAGCATCATAATCTTTCAGTAAATGATGTATCTCTCCGGCCTGGTAATAATTTACCATCATAAACTGCAGATAGGTTTTGTCTTCGCCAATGTTTTGTATGGAAGCCTGCACATACTCCTGCGCTTTTCCCAAAGCACCATTATTTTTATGATGAATAACAAATAAAGATTGCACTGCCCCTTCGCCGCCTTTATTGTTTATTTTTTTAAAAGCCTCTATAGCCTCGGTTAACTTATCAATACCATTTCCATAACTTGGGTGAAAGGTGTACAAAACTCCTTCCGTAAGCAGGTCGTGGCATTTAGACTGTTCGGTTGTTTTCTTAATCTTTAATAAACCATGAACAATTTCCTTATACTGCTCACCGCTAAGCAACATACCTTCGCGCCATAAGGATGTATAACAATCTAAAAGCGCATCACCCTCGCCTGTAACCGAGTTTAATTTTGCCAATAGTTCATCAAAAGCAGCCATACAATTTTAATACAGATAAAGATAATAAAGTATTATTATCTATTCCAAAAAGCGCATGTCTTCCTGAGTCAATTTAATGTTAGCAGATTTCATATTCTCTTCAAAGTGTTTTAACGAAGATGTTCCGGGTATCGGCAATATCCACGGAGAGCAGTGTAACAACCAGGCTAAGTTTATCTGAGCTTCGGTAGCCTCATACTTTTTAGCGATAGTAGCTATCCTGTTATCTTTTTTAGGCATGGAGCTAAACAAAGAGAAATAAGGTATCAACGGTATCTCATTCTTTTCGCAAATAGCAAGCACTTCTTGTCCGCCACGGTTTTCCCCATGAGGGGTTTTAAGTGTAATGCGTTGCCCATGTCCGTACATGTTTTCTACCGTAGCAATGTTGCCCATACTCATAGCTGTTTGCAGTTCTTCTTCGCTAACGCAGCTAATACCCACATGCAATATTTTACCTTCTTTCTGCAACGCAAACATGGCATCTAACGATTCTTTAATAGGAACCGGACTACCCGGAAACACCCTAAAATGCACTAAAGACATTTGTTCTAACTTCAATGTACTAAGGTTTCTATCAATGGCAGTACGTATGTTTTCGGGGGTATTAAAGGGCAACCAGCTTTTATCGGGTTTGCGTGTGCCACCCACCTTGCTGCAAATAACGAGGTCTTTTGGATAGGGATACAAAGCCTCTTTTATCAACCGGTTGGTAACATCATCGCCATAATAATCGGCGGTATCTAAAAAGTTAACACCGCTGTTAATGGCTTGTTTTAATATTTGTATGGCTTCGGGGCGGTTGGGTGGTTCTCCATAAATACCTTCTCCGGTAAGGCGCATAGTGCCATAACCAAAACGGTTTACTGTTAGCGGCTGTTTGCTTTTGCCTGCTATTACTATCTTTTTTGAAATATCCATGTTACTTGATTGTTTTGGTAAATATATATTTTAAATGATTAGCCGTAAAAACAATAATATTTTTTTGTGTAGGGTGGTCGGACTTTCCACTGCAATCCAAAACCCACACAATTTTATCTCGTTTTTATCGTTAATGCTCATAATAATATGTATATTCGATATAGATAAAAAGACACTATGGAGACCTCAAATAAACAAGTAAAAACCGATGTTGAAAATGCAAGTCTATCAGGTCCTGTAAAACAGGTAAAGCAGATTTGCTACAAGGCAAATAATCCCATGCTGCAGAAGTTTAAGTATCAGAAAATTTTGCAGGGTAAAGTAGAAGAAGGAGAATATCTTGACAAAACAAATTATGCCGTATCCTTTGATAATAATGGCCGAAAGACGGAGGAGCATGACTTAAATTTTACCTCGCGGCATACAAAAAAATACAACGAGCAGGGATTTCTTATCAAAGAGATTAGCTATTATATAGATGAGAAGATGGAAGATAATAGCAAGATAATGAGTTGTATTGAACATAAATATGATGCAAATGGTAATGCTATTGAAACGCTTAACTACCATTCTGTATATAACCCTGCAGATAAAACCAGTGCCTTAGCTTTAGCTGGAAGAACTACGAATAAATATGATGATACGCCCCGCTTAGAAAAAAGTATTAGTCATATACCCGAAGGCAAGAAGGCGAAAGTTCTTGGGCGTGGAAACGTAATCGAATCAATAGGCTACAATGCGCAAGGAGAAATAATCCATAAAACTACGTCTAAATACAATGAACATGGGTTAGCACTTGAATCTATTAGCTACAGTAACTTTAATGGGAAACCCACAACAAGTACTACCCGTAGCAGTTATGATGATAGAGGGAATTGTATTGAGTTCAAGATGTATGATGCTGCCGATGCTTTAATCAGACATGATATCATTAAATACAAATACGATAAACAAGGTAAAAAGATTGAATTCAGTACACGCACTTTGTTTCAAAACGAAACATTTCATAGCTATACTGTATCACGCTGTAACGAGCACGAAGATGTTATTGAGGTAAAGCATTACGATGAAAACAATGTGTACCTCAGCACCGTTAATTTTACACATGAATATGATGAGCAGGGAAATAAAACGGCTTCCTTTAATCAGTTTGGAGACCAGTTTTACCCCTTCTATGGCGAAAAGCCTAAAGAAAAATTAAGCTCTGAAACAGAAGAGTTTGAATACGATGCGCACAATAACTGGATTACAAAAACTACCTATTATTCATCTAACACGCAAAGCAGATGGAAGAAAGTGCCTGTAAACCTTTATGTGCGAGAAATAAGCTATTACGGAGAAGAAAAGGCAAACGAGAAAACATTGGGCGAATTCTTTACGGATTTAAAAGCTGCACATGATAAAAAATATCCTGAACACGATAGTGATGATGATAACGACACCGAAAAACAAAAACCTATGAAAAGCAAGTTAACAGCCAAACAAACCGAGTGGGTATCAGAGGCTATTGTGCCAAACGATTACTTCCCCATCTTTCGTTATTATGCCGCTATGTATAATGATACGCCTTCGCTGGTTACCTATACAGGCCCCTTTATTGAAGCCCACGAGCTGCTTGAAGAGCTGAAAGAAAACATGGATGCGCAGGTAGTGCATTCCTATAGCACTGTTTGGGATCAACAGGGCGAAGTTGTTGTTCGTTATGTATTAAGCTTTCCCGAACACCCGGGCTACCTGCTTCGGGCATGTCATATACAGGGCCAAAGTGCCGAAGAGTTTGAAATACCTGAGTTTATGCAACCCGAAGATGATGATGCGGAAATTGTTTATTTAAGTCAGTTAGAATTGCTTCGCCCAAGCGATATTTCGGGCAGGCGCGGAAGTGATGATGAAGATTTTCCATCAGAAGCCAGAGAGTTTGAACAGGAACTGGAAGACTACATCAACAAATGTTCTTTAAAGAAGAAGCCCGACCAGCCTACCATCTATATGATAGAAACTGCCAACAACGGCTTCACTTTGGTTAGCCATCCGGTAAATAACGATTTTGAAATTAAAGACCTGGATGTAAATTACGGTTATGGCTTTACCCAGTTTCATAACGAGTTGATGCAGCGCTTTAATACCCAAACCAAAGGTTTGGTACTTTTTCATGGTTTGCCGGGTACGGGCAAAACCTATTATATACGCCACCTGTTGCGCAAAATGGCTACCGGCAACAAGGCCGTAATTTATATGCCGCCCAATATGGTAGACCATTTGGTGGAACCTGCCTTTATGACTTTTATTTCTAACGAAGTGAAAGAGTTTTCGGAAGAGGGTAATTTTTGTGTGCTACTTATTGAAGATGCTGAACCCCTGCTTGCCAAAAGACAGGAGGGTGTGCGTATACAAGGCGTTACCAACCTGCTTAACATGACGGATGGTTTGCTGAACGATATGCTGAATCTGCAAATTATTTGCACCTTTAACGTAGACCTGCAAAGGCTTGACAGTGCTCTGCTGCGCCCGGGCAGGCTTATTGCACGTAAAGAGTTTAAAGCACTTAGCGAGTTAGACGCCAACCTGCTGGCATCGCGTTTAGGAATAAAACATCATTTTACGGCACCTGCTACCCTTAGCGAAGTATATGCTTTGCTGAAAGATAAGAGCACGCTTATACATGATGTTGACCCCGATAAAGGTGCTTCTAATATTTTGGATGATTTGTAGGTAAGAGTTAAACTTTTATAGGTTGGTGTCTAAGACATCAGGGTTCTCAGTATCCAAACTTAAATGTTTGGCAATGCCGGCAGCAATGTGTTTCTCTTTCATGATATCATCCGGAAATAGCATGTTTTTATGAATCTCCAACAGGCTTCGGCAGCCCGCATTTATAAAGATGTCTTTCAGCCTGTCGTTTGTAACTATATCCGAATTAACAAAAGTGCTAAACTTATCAATGTTAAGATGTATCTTATCTTCTTTCATGATACCCGTGCTGGCGTTCAGTTTTTCTCCTTCGGGGGTTCCGTTGTTGGTTAAAAATAAAAAGGTGCGCAATATTACCCGCCCGTCAATAATATCTCCTTTAAAGTATCCGGTTTTGTTATTGTATAATCTGTATTCAAAAAGCAAATCGCCTTTTTTGTTTTTACAAACCTTTAAATATTTAAACGACTCAAAAGCATTAAAATGCAATACGCTATCGGGTATCCCATCCATACGCTCATGCAACCTGCTTAGGGCATGGGCTTGTATGTATACATCTAAAGAAAAACCCGCACGCAATCCTACTTCTTCCGATTTTATGGTTATAAACTCAAGGTGCACGGTTGGCTCTCCTATGGCAAAGGCAATGCGGTATGCAGGGCGTGTATTACCCTCAATGGTTACATCAACGGTTTCGGTTTGCAGCGCATATATTTCCATATAGGTAAACAAACCATGTACATCATTTACATTCAACTTCCGTTCTAATCTAAAGGTATAGAGCTTGTCCATTAACTCACTAAACATGAGCACTATTCCTATTAAATGTTTGTTAAGGATATTCCAACCTTTATCATGCAGCTCTCCTTCGGCAAAAGCAGCTAAAGGCGCCAGTGCTTTTTTTACTACATCAGCATGGGGGTAAGCATCTTCTTTTAGAAAATGTGCATATTGTATTAAGGTTATACCAAACGTAAAATAATCGTGATAGGGCATTTCGGTAACCTTGCCAACACCAAGGGGCATCATCTCGGTGCGGTATTTGTAGGTTACCCATTCTTTAATTTTTTTAAGCGGCGCAACATGATGGTCGGGCGCGACTGCCACCCTAAGCGCATGAAATCTTGCGGTGTACATCAAATCAAAATCGGGGGCGGGTATAAGCTTGGTAATATCGGGACTGGAAACTTCATCGCAAAAATGTTTCAGGTGCGCCATAAACTCATTGCGCGCATGGGCAGTATTTACCTTTTGTTGATGAGCCTGACTGGGTTTCTTTTTTCGCTTTTGCATCTATTCTTTTCTCTTTACAAAAAGGGTTCCTTTATCATTTACGATGATTTCATATTTTGGTTTCAGGGCTTCTAAGAATTTTTTGAAAGAATAGTACCCAAAGTTACGGGGGTCGAAAGAAGAATCTATTTTGCGGATGGCACTACCTAAAACCCCTGCTGTTGCAAGGCCTGTAAGGTCGTTAACGGCAATTTGAAAGGCGTTATCAATTAAGGTAATATCAATAGGTTGGTTGGTTATTTTGTTGATGAGAGGCTTGGCTGTTTGGCTTGCTTTAGTCCCCACCGTTTGTTTAGCAGGTACGGGTGTTTTTGCATCAGTTGCAGGCGTAAGCACTTCGGTATAAATAAAGTTTTCGCACGATTTTACAAAGGCTTCGGGGGTATGGGCTTTGCCTATTCCCATTACAAAAAAACCTTCTTCGCGCAGGCGGTTGGCAAGTCCTGTATAATCGCTATCGCTTGAAACAATGCAAATACCTTCTACCAGTTTGGCGTGCATAATATCCATGGCATCAATTATCAACGCACTATCGGTAGAGTTTTTGCCGGTGGTGTAAGAAAACTTTTGCATGGGGCGTATGGCAAACTGGTTTAGCTTATTTTTCCAACTGTTCATGTGTTGGTTAGTCCAATCGGCATAAATACGTTTGATGGTAACACGCCCAAACTTAGATGCCTCGTTCAGCATTTGCTCTATAATGCTTGCTTCGGCATTATCGCCATCAATTAATACTGCTATTTTAAATTTTGTTTCGGGCATAGTTTTTATTTATTAAAACACATTATCCAAAGTCTGAGCATTCATTATTCTTTGTCTAGAAGAATATCTTGGGCTTTGTGGTGCTTTTCCTTTTATTTTACCTAATCCTACTTTTCTAATTTTTTTAGCAGGGCTATTAAAATATAATACATATTTGTTTGTGTTTTTCCATTGCTTAATACTTTTGACTTCTGCTATATAGGTTATTGCTGATATCGGAGCCACTTGATAAGCAGCAATATATTTTATTTTAGGAATCATTGATGAGTTTAAGCGAATTGAATACCAACAATTTTCATCAATAAAGACTTCTTTAAAACCATCCTCTCTTGCAGGAATAACTATAGTGTCTATATCGGAAATATCAACTTTTTCAGTGTCTTCTATAACTTCATTAAGAAAAGGTTCAAATTCATAAAGTATGCTTCCTTTTTTATTTTTGTATTTTTTTAAGGTAATAACTTCTACTGGAAATTTAAATTTACTTATTAAAACTGTTTCCAATTCATCATCCAATTCATCAATTATTAATAAGGCATTAAAGGAATCTTTTTTGTGAATAATTGATTCTAATAAGTAATCTACATTTTCATAACTATTTTTTCTTGCGAAATCTTCGCATTTTTTCCAATCAATAGGTCGTTTTTGCAACATCTCTTTAATAATGTTCTTCACTTTAACTTTTGAAGCTTCAAATGATAATGAAAACTCTAAAATCTGAACGGCTATGTGCTTTAAAGATTGGTGTCTAGCAAGGTCGTTTTCTACAACAAATATTTTTGGGTCTTGATGATTTGTCATATCTATTAAATACCCATCAGGCAAATTGTTAGTGCTGCCTTGTTTCCCTATTTTCTTTTTATCATCTAAGTATATTCTGTCAGAGCCAAATAAGGCACTCTTTACTTCATTAACAGCATCTTCCAATTCGGACTCTTTATCAAAAGGAACCTCTAAATATTTTTCGTTTTTATTCCAAAGCATAATTTCTTAGTTAATATTAGCATTTATAAAGCCTAATCAAATATACAAGATTAAATATAACCAAAAACCCTTTTATAACAAGGTTTTAGAGTTTAAACTTAACTCATCCAAAGCATTAAGCACCCCTTTCAGCACAAATAGTTGTAAATTTCATTTTACAGTTAGCAATTTGCAAGGGCAAGCTTGCAAACTACAATTGCAAGTTAGCAATGTACAAATGCAAGCTAACAATTTGTAATTGCAAGCTAGCAATTAGTAAATGTAAGTTAGCAATTTATAAGCGCAAGCTTGCAAACTATAAATGCAAGGTAGCAATATACAATTGTAAGCTTACAATGTGTAATTGCAAGCAATCCCTTCACAAATGCAAGCTAGCAATGCATAATTGCAAGCTATCTCTTCTAAATTGCAAGCTAACGCTTCTAAATTTTGTCTTATTTGTTGCTAAACGCAAAAAAGCCCTGCAAGATTGCTCTCGCGGGGCTTAGGTTTTTATCTGTTACCTGCTAAATGATAACTGATAGATGTTAAGCTGTAGGCAAACTACCTGCATGACCAGGCAAACTACCTCCGCTTGCAGTCTTTCCGCCACCGCTAATCAGTAATTTAACCCAAGGGCTCCAGTTGTAAGTTGCCTTTTTGGTGTTTACCTTGTGGTTTCTAAAGTACCAAACATCACCGGGGTTTAAACCATTCACAAATGTTTTAGCCGTATCGGTGCTTGGCAAGGTAATAATGGTAATCATATCCTTACTCATTTGCCATTCATGGTGCCCGGCTGCATCTGCGGTTAATAAAACAGTACCCGATATCTCTGTATTGATGGCATCGTTTACGTGTTTAACAGCAGCTCTTGTAGCTCTTACAAAAAACCCTACACTACCTATTATAGCTGCGGCATTACTTTGGTTAGCATTTGCTTTTTCCTGCACCATGGCCAGTATAAGCATCAAATCAACCTTTATGGTAGTCCACGCCGTATTGCGCGCACCCACCGCCCCTGCTACGTGGTTTTTTACATTGGTTACTGCTGTTACATAAGCATTCACATCTAACGTAAATTGTGCCTGTGTTAGAATTCCTGCTACCCACCCTGTAGAGAAATAGGAGTTAGTTGCTAATTTACTCACCATTTCTTGTAATCGTATTACTATATCGCCAATTTTTCTTGGCATTTTTATTACTGCTATAAGCAGTTTTACTATTGTGTTCATTTTGTTTATGTATTAATTGTTTAATTGATTGGTTTTAATGTCCGGTTCGTTCTTCTGTAGTGAAGTGTTGAGCCGTGAAGAGAAGCTTTTTTAAAGGGCTTTGGCAGCCGGTTTAAAAGTTTGTGGGGTTGGCTTTCTGTGTTTGCATACGTTTTACCTCCTTTTATTTATAAGTGTATAGTAAAGTTAACTCATTCTGAAACTGGAATTACATCAACTTTTTAAACGGTATCCTTTTTTCGATAAGCGGTCGGTTTTAACAAAAAAACGGTAAAAATATTTTTAAATAATAAGGTTTTGCTGATTGTTTTGTAATTGGAAGGAGAAGTGGCTGGGAAATGACAAAGTGCCGCCATATCCCATTAATTTATAATTAACTCGTCGTTTTTATTTTTCTTAATGTTTCGTTGATTGCTGCGCAATTTATAATTTTACGTTCTTAATCAAATATATGCTTTGGTATTTTCTTCAGTTTTCTTTAACGCCTTTATTCCCTTCTTTTTTTAAACGACTGCAAAGTAAAAATATAGAGCGCGCCCGTGTAAAACAACCTTTGCTGATTGCCATGAATCATCCCAACTCGTTTATGGATGCGATGGCTTTTACCTATTTGTTGCAATTTCCCCGTACGTATTTTATGGCTCGCGGCGATGCGTTTAAAAAAGGCATCGTATCTAAATTGCTTTATTCAATAGGTCTCCTGCCTATATTTCGTTTTAAAGATGTGGGTTATGAGAGTGCCAAAAAGAATGTAGAATCGTTTAAAATGGTTTACAAAAAACTGGCAGAGGGCAGAAAACTAATTGTGTTTGCCGAAGGCTATTCTGTACAAGAGCGCAGGTTAATTCCCATTAAAAAAGGTACCGCTAAAATGGCTTTGGGTTTTATAGAGCAGGGTGGGAGGGATGATATACAAATTCTGCCCGTGGGTGTTACCTATTCTACTCCTGCTAAGTTTAGAGGCGATGGGTATTTTCAGTTAGGAGAACCTATCAACGTAAAAGATTATTACGAAGAGTATAAACTACAACCTCCGCAGGCAATTATAAAACTTACCAAAGAAATTGAAGACAGGTTAAAACCTTTAACCCTTAATTTAAACGATAAAGAAAACGATGTAGTTATTGAGCAATTGCAGTTTATTTTAAAGGCACAATATTTAGAAGAGCACCGGCTTAACTACCATAAGCTGGAAGACCACCAGAAATACTGGCAGTTTATTGTTTCTAAATTAAATGACCTTACTGCAAAACATCCAAAAGAAACAGCTTCGTTTAGAGAAGAGGTTAACATTTATTATAATCAACTAAGGCAATTAAAGCTCCGCGACCACCTTATTTATGCAGCATCCAAAAACAAATCATATATCACCTTTGTAAATCTGTTTTTATTAGTTGTGGGCTTTCCTGTTTATGCAATAGGCAAAGCACTAAATTTTATACCTTATTACTTTGCCAAGCGTATTGCCGATAAAACCTGTAAGAACATTGAGTTTTATACGGCAGTTAATTTTGGTGCAGGTTCCTTAATCCTTATTGTATTACTCCCTATAGAGGTGCTTATAGTTTGGCTCATATTTAAAACTACAAATGCCATACTGATTTATATCTTCATAAAATCTGCTTTCGGGTTTATGGGTTTACAATACACTACCTTTAAGAAGAAGATAGTGGGCGCATTTCGTTTAAAGAAAATTAAAAACAAAAATACTGCCTTATATAATAACTTACTAAAGCAACGAGAGCTGATTATTAATTTTATAATGAATATAAGCTAATTTTAATTAATTTTATGGTCGTGAAACGAGTAGTAAATTCAATATTCAGCTTTTCTGTTGTCTCCTGTCTTTTATTTATAGGCAATTCCTGTCAGAAATCATCACCCGTTGATAGCAATACTACAGCAGCTGCAGACCATATAATGGTTGAAACGCATGCCGATGATATAGTAAACATAGGTGCAGAAGCATCCTATAGTGTAATGGCTACCTACAGACTTTCTCATCCTGCAAGTGTTATGTACGTTACCTGTGCTACTATTACCATTAATTATGTTAGTCCTACTAATAATGCTACCATGACTGTTAATTTTGGTACAAGTTGCGTTGGTCAGGATGGTAGAACCCGCAGTGGCAGCATTCAATATATTTATTCGGGTGCTTTATCTTACCTTGACTCAAGCAATGTTATCAGTGTTTCTACTAATAACTATGTAGTTGACGGAAATGCTATTAGTATTAGTAATGAAACTATTAAAAATATGGGGCACGTAACCAATGGAAATCTTACCTATGGTATTACTGCAAACTTGAACGTTACCAAATCGGGTGGAGGAAACATACAATGCACCATTAACAACACAAAAGTTTTAATAGCCGGAGAGCAACCTAATAACCTCCCTATACTCTGGACTCAGGCACAAATGGCAGTATTTGGAACTGCCAACGGAACATCAGCTGATGGAGAAAGTTTTACAGCCACTATTCCACAAGCAACCTGGCTGGTTCGTAATTTTAATTGTACTTCATACCGTAAATGTTTTGTTGCAGGAATAGAAGATTTTAACCCCGGCAGTAAGCCCACCCGTTATATAAATTTTGGTACAGGCACCTGCGATAATCAGGCACAAATTGTCATTAACGGATATTTGTTCACCGAAACATTACCTTAATCTGAAATTTCTTATTGATTGATTGAAGTACCAATTCCTTGGGCAGCAATCCATGCGGTAGTCCATGCATTTTGAAAGTTAAACCCGCCTGTTACACCATCTATATCTAACACTTCGCCTGCAAAATAAAGATTAGGAACCAGCTTACTTTGCATGGTACTGAAATCAATTTCTTTTAAACTAACACCACCACAGGTAACAAATTCTTCTTTAAATGTTGTTTTGCCCTTTACTTCGTATGCATCATTCAGTAAAGTGTTTATTAATAAGTTGATTTGTTTTTTAGGAATGTCTGCCCACCTGTTGGTTTCGTTAATAGATGTTTTATGCAAAAAGAATTCCCATAAACGTTTAGGTATTTCAACAGGACAATTACCCCCAATGTTTTTTGCCGCATTACTTTCTTTATACTCTATAAACAGATTTCTTAATCCTTCTTCTTTATAAGAAGGAAGCCAGTTAACCTGAACAGTAAAGTTGTAATTCATTTCGTTAAGCATTCTTGCACCCCATGCAGATGCCTTTAATACAGCAGGTCCGCTTAAACCCCAATGTGTTATTAATAGAGGCCCTTCAGTTTCCAGTTTAGTGTTTGCAATTTTAATCTTTGCATGAGGAACAGAAACACCCATCAGTTTAGTAAGTTCGTTATTTGGAATATTAAACGTAAACAAAGAAGGTACAGGCGTAACAATACTATGCCCTGTATTGCGAATCCAATTGTAGCTTTCTGGTTTTGCATTTCCGCCGCAGGCAATAATTAATTTATCACATTGCGGACTATAATCGGTATCTGTTTTTAGAGTAAAGCTCTTATCCTTATTAATTATAATCTCTTTGATGGTAATACTTGTTTTTACTTTCACGTTTAAATCATGCGCCATCTGTAGTAAGCCATTGGCAATAGTTTCAGAGGTGTTACTTTCAGGAAACATCCTCCCATCACTTTCTGTTTTTAAATTGATTCTTCTTTTTTTAAACCATTCAACGGTATCTGTGGTAGTAAACTTACTAAAAGCACTGCGCAGCTCCTTTCCTCCACGCGGGTAATTGCTTACAAGTAACCCGTTATCAAAACAAGCGTGGGTAACATTACATCTGCCACCACCTGATACTAAAACTTTAGTAAGTAATTTGTGTGTTTTCTCAATCAGGATAACTTCCGTATACTTACATAGCTCAGCTAAATTAATAGCTGTAAAGAAACCTGCTGCCCCTCCGCCAACTACAACAACCCGCAGCATATATAGGTATTATACCCTAACGCCAATCAGGCAAACATCATCAACTTGCTCTAAGTTGCCCTTCCAATCTTCAAAACGTTCATTTAATATAGCCTTCTGTTCTTCCATTGACTTGTGGTTGTTCTCCATAAGTATTTCTTCCAGTTGTTTATATTTAAACTTCTTTCCTTTTGGTCCGCCAAACTGGTCGGGTAAACCATCGGTAAGCATATAAACAGAATCACCTTTTTTTAATGGAACGGTATGTAAAGTAAAAGGTTCTTTATCTCTTGGCGATTTACCAACAGGCATTTTATCTGCCGCACAGGTAATTATTTCTTTATCTCTGATTATATAAAAGCTATTATTTGCCGCAGCATATTCAAGGGTGTAGTTAGTAAAATCAAAGCAAGCTAAAATACAATCCATACCGTCTTTAGATTCTTCTTCGCTACCCTCGGGGTTTAACGAAGTAATAATCTCCTCTCTGATATGGTTAAGCACTTTATCAGGTGCATAAATACCTTTTTCTATAATAGACTCGTTTAAATAAGATATATTAAGCATACTCATCATCGCCCCCGGAACACCATGCCCTGTACAATCGGCTGTACATATATAAAACTTATTGTTTATTTCAAGCGCCCAGTAAAAATCACCGCTAACAATATCTTTAGGCTTATAAAGAATAAAAAAATTCTTTTTGTCGTTTAGAGTTGCCGTTTCAGGAGTTACTGTTTTTGTTGCTTCCATACCTAATTAAGTTATGAGTTTTAAACTATGAGTTAAAAGTAATAAAATTTCTTAATTAACCTTTTGTTTTATTTTCTTCCACAGTTTCACAAAGTTTTCCGATGCTTCGGCGTAAGGGTATCTCCAAACAATAGGCGCCATGTATTCACCCATTTTTTCTACTTCGGCATTGTAAGGTATGCTTATTTTTAGACATTCAGGGTGCATGCTCGAAAAAGCCTCAATCGTATCTAAGTGCATTGATTTTCTTCTTTCTACCATAGAGAAAAACGGAAACAACTTTTTGTGATCTAACTTCTCTTCTATAAAAAATTTACGAAGTTGCTCGTACGTGCGCACCGAAAGCACCGTAGGTATTACAGGAACCAACACCGCATCCGAGTTTTTTAATATGTTTTCAGACAAGGCAGTTATGTTTGGCGGACAATCTATAATAATGTAATCGTAGCTCTTTTTAACGGGCTTTAATATTTTGCGCAGCCACTTATCACCGTTCTTCATATCACTTATATATGAGTCGAGCTGACGGTATTTGGTATCGGCAGGCAATAAATCTAAATGCTCGTAAGCCGTTTCTTTAATCAGATTTTCTAAATTCTTGCTATCGGGCAGGGCTTTTGCTTTTTTATCATCCTTATCTTCCTTCACACTCAAATAAAAAGTGCTTGCTGCCTGTGGATCCATATCCACCAGCAACACACTGTTCTTTTCTTTAGCCGCAGCGTAGGCCACATTAACAGCAGCAGCCGTTTTACCTACTCCACCTTTAATGTTGTATATCGAAATTACCTTCATTTGTCTATGTCTTTATTGCAAAAATAATATAAAGTAGCGACGAACACCAATTTTTAAACGATAAATTAGAATTATTAATCTAATCCCATCATTACAAAGAGTTAAAATCATTTATAATTTATAATTTTGACTTGTTGATGAAAACACTGGCCACTAACATAAAAACCAAACTAATTGCTTCTGACTTTGATTTTAAGCAAAGCCCTAAGTTAAGAGCCTGTCTGGAGGTTTCTTCTACCGATATAGTTACGGCTTTATTTACAGTAAAAAATGAGCTAGTTTACCTACAGCATTATACCTTTAAACCTAATGAGAAAATAGATGAAGTGTTTGACCATTTGTTGCAAAGCGAAGCATTCTTCTCTCAAGGATATGCAAGTGTGTATATAAGTATCTCTAACGCTTTGTATACTGTAGTTCCTTCCTCTTTGTTTCAGGCTGATGATAAAGAGAAGTGGTTAGCATACAACCATGTTATCAGAGGAGAAGATATGGTGTTAAGCGATGATATAAACAGCACAGATAGCAAGTGTGTATATGCCATTAACCAAAAGCTAAAAGTACTGGTAGACCAAACCTTTCCTAATAATCATATTAAACATAAATCTACCTGCATAACTGAAAGCCTTTCTGGTGTGGCTTCTAAAACCCATAAAACCTGTTTGGTGCATGTGGGTAGTGATAGCTTTGATGTGGCACTGTATGATAAAGAACGTACCTTCTTTAATACATTCGAGTACCAAAGCACTGAAGATTTCCTGTACTTTATCTTAGCCGCATTAGAGCAAAATAAGTTAGCTGTTGATGAGACCGAGATTGTGATTGCCGGAGAAATTGAGGCACAGTCGGCTTTGTATGATACCTTAAAAGAATACTTCCCTAAACTAAAGTTTGCGGTGCATCATAAAACCATTGTGTTGAATAATAATTTTGCCAAACTTCCTAATCATTTCTACTACTCACTTTTTAATTTATACCTGTGCGCATTATAAGCGGAACGTTGGGAGGCAGAGTGCTTCATCCACCAAGAAACTTACCTGTTAGACCCACTACCGATTTTGCCAAAACAGCTTTGTTTAATATACTCACCAATCGTATTGATTTGGAAGAAGCCAATGTGCTTGATTTATGTTGTGGTACGGGCAGCATTAGCTTTGAATGTGCCTCTCGCGGAGCTATGAGCGTAACCGCCATTGATACCCATGCAAACTGTGTGAAATTTGTAGCTGATACCGCAAAGCTTATGAGTATGACTAACCTAAAGACTTTTAAAGCAGACATTTTTAAGTTTATGGAAAGCGAAAAGAATAGCTTCGATTTTATTTTTGCTGACCCTCCTTACGAAGCTACATGGATAGAGCAAATTAGTCCTGCCGTGTTTCAGTACAAACTACTTGCAGCTAACGGTATATTAATTGTAGAGCATGGTCCCAAAACCAATCTTGATGCCGCTCCTAATTTTATCGAAAAAAGAACTTATGGTAATGTAAACTTTAGTATTTTTAAAGCGCATGAGTAAGCAAGGTAAACGTATAGCTGTATTCCCCGGTTCATTTGACCCGTTTACTATCGGGCACGAAGCCTTGGTGAAACGCACCATTCATCTGTTCGATGAAATAATTATTGCCATAGGAACCAACAGTAACAAACACTATATGTTTCCGGTAGAGAAACGTTTGGGCTGGATAAAAACCGTATTTAAAAACGAACCCAAAGTGCAAGTAAAAAGCTTTGGCGGCTTAACCATCGATTTTTGTAAAGAACAAAAAGCCGACTTTATTATAAGAGGCGTACGTACCAGTACCGATTTTGAGTTCGAGAAAGCCATTGCACAAATGAACCGTGCCCTCTCAACCATAGAAACCATATTTATTATGCCACTACCCGAGCACTCTGCCATCAACTCCACTATCATCCGTGATATCATACGCAACAATGGAGATGCCTCTATGTTTGTACCTAAAGGAGTTAAGCTTTAGATTTGAGTGTTCCGTCTGTTATGCTGTTGAGCTTTACGTTGCAAGTTTTGTTGCTTACAACAAAAAAATCAATTCTTTACGTTATTAAATAGGAGGTGCTTAATTAATAAGCGATTAAGAGGATTATCTTTTTAATCATCCTGATAGCCCGAACACGTAGATTTGGAGTATCCAAACAGTTATAAATAAATATATATCTTTGAATAGCGAACGGCTGGTTATGAGCATAAAAGTATTTTTATTTCATCGTATTAATCCTGTTATAGACCCTGTATGGCAACCCATTTCGCCTACCCATTTTGAGAAGATTATAACTCATATTAAAAAAAAATTCGAAGTAATACCACTTGAAGAAACCGTTTTAGGTAATTATAAACCAGTTACATCAAAAAAACTTTGCGCTATTACTTTTGATGATGGTTATAAAGACTTTGCCGAATATGCCATGCCCATAATTAGGAAACATAAAGTACCAGCATCAGTATATGTTATTACAGATTGTGTAGGTGGGTTACCCCCATGGTCTTATTTATTTAACCACCTGCTTTTAAATACAAACATTTCTGCTATAGAAGTTGATTGTGAAGAAATTCCCGATTCTTTAAAGAAGAGTAGCTGGAAAAATGTAATCGAAAAAATAACTCTTATTAAACAATTCTCTCCTGTGCTAAAAAGAATTTCAGATGAAGCGAAGGAAAGTATTATGGATCAGGTTATGCGGCAAACAAAAGATGTTGAACTCCAGAAAGACTTGATGCTAAATTGGGATGATATAAGATTACTTAAAAATGAGGGAATCGAAATAGGCTCTCATTCGGGAAACCACCCAGCACTGTCCAATACTTTGCATCTTGATAGCGTTAAGCATGAGTTAATAAGATCGGGAGAAGAAATAAAAGTGGCAACTGGTAAATTTCCTCTGGCTATATCCTATCCTTTTGGGATTTATAATAATGAAGTTAAAAAGATTGCTAAAGAAGTGGGTTATAAAATGGGTTTAACTGTCCTGCCTAAACCATATGCTATAAATGATGACCATTTTGAAATTCCAAGAATAGAATTATACAGTGAGCCGTTTTATAAATCGAAACTTAGAATAAATGGTCAGTTACAGGCAGTAAAAAACATTTTCTCTCTCGAAAAATCTATGCATCCTAATAGATAGGACTGGAGATGCTTGAAGTTACTACCCGTCAGTTTTTATCTTTCAAACGGAAAGAGTTTTGGTTTCACAACTCAGAGAATATTAATAAAGGATCTTACAATGTTTATTGTTATAGCAATGAAAATGATGCCTGTAATAAGAAGAATGTTTTAAAAGAACAAACAAGCCTTATTAATTTAGAAAAACCTTCTGAAGAATTATATAATCAGATAAACCGCACCTTTAAATACCATATACACAAGGCCGAAAATCTTAATATTACCGTTAATGTAAATTATTCCCCCACTCCTCATAAATGCAATCAAATAATAAGTGAGTTCTCCATATTTGCCAACAAGAAACAAATAGAATGGAACCCCAAAAGAATAAAAGCGCTGCAAAAACTAAATAAACTTATCATTTCCGAAGCTTTCCTAAAGGAAGAGAAAATAGTTGCCCATGTTTATTTACATGATGGTAACAGAGTAGTTTTATTACATTCCTATCATTCTCATAATTTCATGGATAAAAATATAAAGGGTTATGCCAACAAGTATTTGCACTGGAAAGAAATACTAAGTTTTAAAAACTTTGGATTAAAACTATATGATTTTGGAGGAATCAATATGCAACAACATCCGGGTATAAGTAAATTTAAAATGTCTTTTGGTGGAGAGGTTATAGATTGTTATAGTTATATTGAGGTAAATCCGCTTTTAAGTTTGGCTATTAATTTCTATAAGAAATCAGGAAAGTAAATAAATTTACTTCTCCCACTTATCTACTATTGCCGATGCAACTGCGTTACCCACTACATTGGTTGCCGACCTGCCCATATCAAGCAATTGGTCTACGGCAAGTAACAGAAGTAAACCCTCAACAGGTATATGAAACATGCTTAGCATGCCTGCAATAACTACTAAAGATGCCCGCGGCACACCCGCCATACCTTTACTGGTTACCAATAAAATAAGCATCATTTTTATCTGGTCGGCGAACGTAATATCAATACCATACATCTGCGCAATAAACAGCGTAGCAAAAGTCATATACATAATAGAACCATCTAAATTAAAAGAATAGCCAAGCGGCAGCACAAAACTTACCGTGCGGTTGCGCAAGCCAAAATCTTCCAGTCTCTCAATAGTTTTAGGCATGGCAGCTTCAGAACTGGCAGTGCTAAAAGCAAGCAACACAGGTTCTTTTATAAAGGAAAAGAGTTTAAAGAAATTAATTTTAAAAAGTGTACAAATACCCATAAGCACAATAAATACAAAAAATAGCAGGCCGCCATAAAAACAGGTGATTAAATAAGCATAGCTTTTTAATACGCCCGGTCCTTGTTGTATAACAACGGCTGTAACCGCGCCAAAAACCCCTATAGGAGCTACTTTCATTACATAATTTGTTACTTTAAACATGGCATGAGAAACGGCATCAATAAAT
>CAJCJB010000101.1 GCA_903970545.1 Candidatus Saccharimonadota bacterium
GTTATTGAAATCAAAATAATTATAGAGGTTCCTGCCTGTCTGTAATTGGTTTTGGATAACATTATTGGTGGTCATTACGGTATTGATGGTTTTCCCGTAAGTAGCTGCAAAGTAAAATTTCTTCTCCCACTCCACATTAAATCCTTTAACCGTAGAACCGCTTACTAAAAAGGTGCTGTAATTGGGATAACAAAGCCCTATATCCAATTTCTTAACGCCTGTTAAAACAGATTGATACTTTTTTAAATAGGGATTGTTCTCTGCCAGGTTCTGCGGGTTTTGAAAATTGTCCAGCTTATTTTGAATGGAATTTATTTCCTTTTCTATCTTGTCAATCTGCTTGGCATATTGCCTTATCTCATAACTGGTACTGTCTGATTTGTATAGTGCGGAAAGAACTCTGTTAATGGAATCCGTATAAGCAGCCTTTTTGATGGAGCTTGTTTTTAATTTAAGCAAAGAATCCTTTTGGAACTGTGTTAAAGATGTATCGGAAGTAATTTTTGAATTTGCTTTCAGTAAGGAATCAGTATTAATGTCATTATACCCGTTTTTGTATTTAACGTAACCGTCAGTCAAAGATTTTTCCTGCGGCAAGGTATTTTTATAGCTTTCAGAAAATGCCATCTTTTGCAAAAGGGTTTGTTTTAGGCTGTTTAAAACACTTAACTTTTTGGTTTCTTCTTCCATTTTTGCCACCACGTTTCCGCGCATCATTTCTTTATAACGTGCCGCATCAAATGAAACACGGAAATAATTATTCAGACCTGCTATATTCTTTAGGGTTGAATAGTAATAGGTAGCCACAAGCGGAAGTCCCAATGCCTGAAACCCAATATTTCCCTGTGTGTTGAAATATCCTATCGGGTAGTTGGCATTAGTCGCAAACGGAATTACCCCATAATCATATCCTGCGCTTATATTCCCATACGTTTTTGGAATTATTTTTTTCAAGAAGCTCTTTTTGGTATTACTGTCAGGAAGTGCTTTGGGAATACCGGGAGGTAGTATTTTATTTAATACGCTCTTTTTTGCAGCACTATCAGAAGGTAATTTGGTGTTACCTGTTGGTACTATTTTATTTAAAAAATTTCCTTTAGTGGAACTGTCAGGCATTAGTTTTGTTGATCCTTTAGGCACTAATTTATTTAGCATCCCTTTATATCTTGTGCTGTCAGATGTAAGTTCAGGAAAATCTCCAAATGTTTTTTTTTCCTTTACAGAACTATCAGAAGCTAATCCGCCTGTACTATCAGGCTTTATATAAGTAGTTGATAGACTATCTTTCTTAAGAGAATCATTGCTTAATGTCTGTGAAGTATATTGTGTACTATCCTTTTGCTGTTGCGAGAAAATAAATTTTACGTTTAAGAACAGAATGCTAAACAAAAACCATGAAGCAATATTGATTTTTACGTTTAACATAATTTAGCTAAAATAGAAAAATATATTAACCTGCTAAATAAGCTAATATTAAGATTACTATTAAAGCAACAATTAGTTATGAATATTGCCTCAAATTACTTTCAAATTAAATATGCGAGTTTGTGTAATAAATAAAAATGGTAACTACCACTTACTTAACCCAACAGGCAGTAGCTGCAATAAAAAATAATATTGCTTAGAATAATTTTTATAGAGCCACAAAACAATATTATTCCTTAATAAATTATAGTGATTCCGGCACCGAAAACACATACCCGTTTTGCCCTTTCTCTTTAGTACCAATTATTCGGCCATATTTAAGAGCAGCGGTTAAATGTGCAGATAAACCCTTTTGAGGATCGGTTAATGTCCGGAACATAGGGTCATTTTTTAATAATACTTCTATTATTTCTTTAGAACGCAAAGGTCTTTTGGCAGCTTTTAAAACAAATACGATCTTGTCAATCCATGTGGCATTTATATTATAAGTATTGCCGAGTTTTAAATCTACAATGCGTTTATAATCTTCTTTGATGATTTCAGTTTGAGCGTGCATTCTAAAAAGCATTTCAAAACGTGTTTCATAATCTTCAATTACTTTTTCGTTTTCAAGTTGAGATTTATACAAGTCAATGTTTTCTTCTGCCAATTTTTTATGTTGCTCCTGTAATTCCGATACCTTCTTTATTAATTGCTCCTTAGTTTGTTGCTGAAGTGCATGTAGTTCTATATATTTTATGGTCGAATCTGGCATGATGCTATCAATTAATTTGTTTAAATATGTCTAAAGCTAAAGGATAAAAAAAGTTAATCTGTGTTTTAATGATTTTCAATTCTTTCTTATATGGTTCTTTAATTGTTCTTATAATGTTCTTAATATTTTATAATATAGTTCTTATCGCAAAAATAACTATATTTTAATTAGTACAGAGCTTATTTTTTATGTTTAGTTATTTGGAGAGATATTTTTGACTAATATTGTTATATTATATTGATTATCATAATGTAAATTAGTGTATTGATTATACAATTTTCATAAAATATATACTGGTTTTTTGGAAAACATTTGCCTTTTCATATAAATTGGTTGTTTTAATTATATTACATTTATGTATAATGTAATTTTAATACCTATATTTGTACCATAGAAAGTAGCTAAAAGAGAAATAGAATTTAAAAGATAAAAGTATGATTTCAGTAAAACTAGAAGAGTTTATAGATACCAAAAGCCTTGATAAACTGGCGGAGTTGTATGAGGTATTAAATAAACAGCGATTAAGCGCAAAAGATACCGGGGTAAATTACAGGGTAATAAATCACTGGGATGAGAAAGGTATCATAAGGTTTTCAAGAATTCATAAGGACAGTAATCGTAAATTCAGCTTCGTAGATTTTATTTGGATTAAAGTAGTGAATGAGCTTCGTTCCTTTGGTGTGAAGCTCCCTGTCATACAAAAAATAGCATCGGATATTTATGAACCTTTGCCTATGAAGGATGTATTTGATAGCCTATTAGGCAATCTTGATGCATTAAAAGAGTATGAAGGCGCAGATAAAGAAGGCTTTTTAAATTTCATTAAATCAGGGGAATATAAAAATGCTGACTTTGCTTCTTTTGCTGCTGATTTTAATTTTACCTACTTACATATACTGATAGCAGAGGCTATTGCTACTCGTAATTCGGTATCCTTAATCGTATTTAATGATGGGGAGTGGTTTCCATTTTTAAAACATAATGAGCATTTGTATCCTCAAGAACTCCTACATAAAAAAGAGTTTTGTTCCCAAATAAGGATAAATATCACCGAGTTAATCTTCAAATTTATCATAGAAGATTCCCTGATTGACTATTTTAATAATCTGAATTTATTTACCCTACAAGAAAGAAAACTACTTGGCTATATTAAAGAGGGCAATTATAAAAAGATACTGATTTTATTCAAATCTAAAAAGAACGAGGCTTTAGAAATTATCAAAAGCAAAAATGCCCAATGGGCTATTCTTACTATTATCCGAGAAAGTGAATACAGGGAATTTATTGTAACGGATAAAAAAAATAAAGAGTTCAGGATTCGGGAAGAGAAGGAGGAACCGAAGACAGTGGAGAATACATACAGCTTAGAAGGAAAAGACAGAAAAGAGCACATAGAAATTTTAAAGGCTTTAAGGGCAAAGGAGTAGGTTATGGCTGAGAAAGAGAAAGTGCATAAACGTCTGACTATTGCCCAATTAAGAAATTGCAAAGGCTTTGAGAATTATTCTGACGAACATGCAGAGGAAACTATAAAGTCATTAGAAAAGTTGTCTATCTTGTTTTATGAATTATACATGAAACAGAAACAACAAAAGGAAAGAGTATTAGAAAATAAAAAAGCAGACATACATGAAAGAAAAGCAAATAATAAAAAGCGAGATGCTGCTTAAAGCTTTTGCCAAAGGCAAAAGTAATGAGGATAAAGAAACAAGCGTTCAAAATTGCGTTATCTATACAAGGGTAAGTTCCAAAGAACAAATGGATACCAACCAGAGTTTGGAATGGCAGAAAAAGTATTGCGTAGAATACGCCATTAAAAATAAACTCAATATACAGGGTTACTTTGGAGGAACGTATGAAAGTGCGAAGAGTGATGAACGGAAAGAGTTTACCCGTATGCTTAAGTTTGTTAAATCAAGTAAGGATAAGATTTCATTCATTTTAGTTTATAGCCTTGATCGATTTAGCCGAACAGGAGATAGTGCCATTTATATATCCGGTGAGTTAAAGA
>CAJCJB010000102.1 GCA_903970545.1 Candidatus Saccharimonadota bacterium
AACAATGTAACATTTGATGGTGGTCAGTTAAGTTCTGGTGTTTACTACTATACAGTAACTGCTGGTAACGAACAAGCTACTAAGAAAATGATTATCCAAAAATAATAGGTTTTACCTTCTATTTCAAAAGAGCGACTTAAGTCGCTCTTTTGTTTTTATAGACTATCATACTAATTGTATATAGTCAAAATGGCATTCTATTTCTACCAATTATCTTCTAATGACAGTCTTTTCTGAAAAAATGTCCATTAACTTATATTAAATAGTATTGGCATGAAATTAGCTTAGCTTTGCTTGTTATTAAAAAAATAATTAACCCATAAAAATAAAACATATGTCGAAAGTAAGTGTAAAACCATTGGCAGACAGAGTGCTTGTAGAAGCAGCTCCTGCCGAAGAAAAAACAAAAGGCGGAATTATCATTCCGGATACTGCAAAAGAAAAACCAATGCGCGGTAAAGTTATTGCAGTTGGTGCAGGTAAAAAAGATGAGCCTACAACGGTTAAACCAGGAGATACTGTTTTATATGGCAAATATGCCGGAACAGAAATCCAGATTGAAGGTAGAGAATACCTTATCATGAAAGAAAGCGATATCTACGCTATTATTTAATTCAAAACAATTATTAACAATTAAAAAAGAAAACAAAAATGGCAAAAGACATTAGTTTTAATTTGGAAGCCCGCGATGCACTGAAACGTGGTGTAGATGCTTTAGCTAACGCAGTTAAAGTAACCCTTGGTCCTAAAGGACGTAACGTTATTATCGACAAAAAATTTGGTTCTCCGCAAATTACCAAAGACGGTGTAACAGTTGCAAAGGAAATTGAATTATCTAACCCTGTAGAAAACATGGGTGCTCAACTTCTTAAAGAAGTTGCCAGCAAAACAGCCGATGCTGCCGGTGATGGTACTACTACCGCTACTGTATTAGCTCAGGCTATTGTTACGGCAGGTTTAAAAAACGTAGCTGCAGGTGCAAATCCAATGGATTTGAAACGCGGTATTGATAAAGCTGTTATTGCTGTGGTTGAGAATTTGAAAAAACAATCTCAATCTATCGGTAATGAAAATAAAAAGATTGAGCAGGTTGCTACCATCTCTGCTAATAACGACAGCGTTATTGGTAAACTTATTGCAGAAGCAATGGGCAAAGTAAAAAAAGAAGGTGTTATTACGGTTGAAGAAGCTAAAGGTACCGAAACTACTGTAGAAGTAGTTGAAGGTATGCAGTTCGACCGTGGTTATATCTCTCCGTATTTTGTTACTGATGCAGAGAAAATGCAAACCGTATTTGAAAACCCTTATGTATTGATTTTCGAAAAGAAAATCTCTTCTATGAAGGAATTACTTCCTGTATTAGAAAAAGCCGTACAAACAGGTAAACCACTTTTAATTATTGCTGAAGATTTAGACGGAGAAGCTTTACAAACATTGGTTGTAAACCGTTTACGTTCTAACTTAAAAATTGCTGCTGTTAAAGCTCCGGGCTTTGGTGACCGTAGAAAAGCTATGTTAGAAGACATTGCTATTTTAACCGGTGGTACATTCATCAGCGAAGAAGTTGGCTTTAAATTAGAAACTGCCGATTTATCTAACCTTGGTAAAGCTGAAAAAATCACTATCGATAAAGATAACACTACCATTGTAGGTGGTGCAGGTAAAAAAGCTGATATCACAGCTCGTGTAAACCAAATTAAAGCACAAATAGAAACTACTACTTCTGATTATGATAAAGAAAAACTACAAGAGCGTTTGGCTAAATTAGCCGGCGGTGTTGCAGTTCTTTACATTGGTGCTGCTACCGAAGTTGAAATGAAAGAGAAAAAAGACCGTGTTGACGATGCTTTGGCTGCTACACGCGCTGCAGTTGAAGAAGGTATTGTTGCAGGCGGTGGAACTGCTTACCTACGTGCTATCTCTAGTTTAGATAAATTAAAAGGTTTAAACGAAGACGAGAATACAGGTATTGCTATCGTTAAACGTGCTATCGAAGAACCTCTTCGTCAGATTGTTGCTAATTGCGGACTTGAAGGAAGCATTGTAGTACAAAAAGTAAAAGAAGGTAAAGACGATTATGGCTTTAATGCTCGTACTGAAGTGTATGAAAACTTACTTAAAGCAGGTGTTATAGACCCTACTAAAGTAACCCGTATTGCTTTAGAAAATGCAGCATCTGTTGCAGGTATGTTATTAACTACCGAATGCGTACTTGCCGACAAAAAAGAAGCTTCTGCACCGGCTATGCCAGGTGGAATGGGCGGAATGGATGGCGGAATGGGCGGAATGATGTAGATCATTGCCTTTTTTGATAAAACAAAAAGCCTCGTAGCAATACGGGGCTTTTTTGTTGCTGTTATTCCCATAGTATTAGTGATTAAACCTGTAGTATTAATGACTAAACCTACAGTATTAGGGAAGTGCAGCTAATTCTTAAAATATAATAATTATATTAATTTAACATTGAGCGTAAATTACTATGATTTATCTTTATTCTATTTAATTCATAAGTGTATGAATAAAAAATACATAGTATTCTATTTTCTTACCCTTATCACTTGTTTTTCTTATGCTCAAAAAGATAAAGAAAGACAAGATTCTATTTTTAAAAAAGCAGATAAAGAATATAATTTACAGAACTACAAAGATGCTTACCTAAGTTATTCTGCTTTACTTGATATAAAGAGCAGTAGCTATGCCTATTTTAACAGGGGTTTATGCAGCTATAAAATGGGCGATTATAAAGATGCCCTAAACGATTACACAAAAAGTATAGCGTTTGGTGCAATAAAAAATAAGTATGCTGTTTATTACTCGCGTGGCTTATGCAATTTTATGTTGGCCAATTATGAACTTGCCGAATTAGATTTTGACAGCTCGTTAACACTTAAAAGTGATTATTACTTGGCTTATACCTACGAGGGAGCTTGTTATTATTATACCAAAAAATATAACATAGCCCTTAGCTTATTGGATAAATCAATCGAATTGGAAAATAATTATGAACCCACTCATTATTACCGTTGCATGGTTAAGTACTACATGAATGATTATTATGGAAGCATAGATGATTGCAATTTAGCTTTATCAAAGAATAGGCATTACAACTGTTATTATTGGCGGGGCTTAAACTATATTGAATTAAAAAGATACCAAGAGAGTATAACCGATTTTGATACTGTGCTTGCTTGTGCGCCTAAAAGCGAAAAAGCTTACTACTACAGAGGTACTGCTTATTACGAATTGGGTAAGTACATCAAAGCTATAGAAGATATTACAAACAGTATAAAATTAAACCCTGCTTTTGCTAAAGCATATTACAGCAGGGCTTTATGTGAGTATGAATTGAAACAATATACAGAAGCTAATAACGACTTTAACTCTGCCGCTGCATTAGGGCTTAATGATGAGAATCTTTATTGCCAGAGAGGAATTAATTATTATCAACTTAAAAATTATAATGCTGCATTAGAAGATTTGAATAAGTCTATACAGCAGAACCCCAACATTGAAACAACCTTTTATTACAGAGGTTTGGTAAAAGATAAATTTGAAAAATATGACGAATCAAAAAAGGATTATGATGCCGCTGTAGCCATAAGTTATTACATGAAAGGTATAAGTAAATTTAATTTGAAAA
>CAJCJB010000103.1 GCA_903970545.1 Candidatus Saccharimonadota bacterium
ACTTTAACTAGCAACTTGAATTAATTACTATAATAAATAGTAGGTAAACTTTTTTCATGTGGCTAATTTTAATACAAGTTTAAACTAAATACCTGATACAGTAAAAAAACCTGATTGAAATTGTTTCAGGGAGTATCATCAATAAACTTAATACGATGATTTTTATTGATGGTGTAGTGCCTCATAGATAACCATTTTATAGATTGTCCTATTACAATTAACCCCACTCCAATTACTATTGTTCTCGGATTTACTACAGGTACATTTGAATTTATCAGGTTATTGACAATATCAAGAGCCATATACAGCCCACCGGCAGTCATTAGAAATTTTCTGGAAACTATTGTTGTCCAACTTGATTGATTAATTAAAATTTTTGTTATGTCTTTATACATAATAGTCATACTATCCATTACAAGTGCTGTATCACTAAGGGATGTTATCGTTCCTTTAAATCTACCCTTATACGTTTTTACTTTCAGAATAATTTTATCTTGCTCGTAAAACTTAATTCTTTTAACGGTACCTGCTTTCTTAATATCAAGCGACATGAATTTATTCGATTCTCCTTTTGGAATTTGAGTTTGAGCAAAAGCTTCACCCCCTGCCCCTCTCCAAAAGAGAGGGGAGAGAATAGCAAGAAGTAATATAATTACTCTCTTCATTTATCAAACAAAGATTTTACCGGGGTTTAAAATAAGGTTAGGGTCGAACACTTTTTTTATTTGCTTTTGCAATTCAATCTCTTTCTCGCTAAACATAATGTGCATGTATTCTTTCTGAACCAACCCAATACCATGCTCTCCGCTAATGGTACCTCCTAATTTTTTACACAATCCAAAAATCTCCGCAATGGCTTTCTTGATATGTTCCCCATTCCATTGTTCATCGGGCATATTATCTTTTATAATACGGGTGTGTAAGTTCCCGTCGCCGGCATGTCCATAGCACACAGATCTAAAATTATATCGTTTGCCAATTTCTTTAATACCTTTTATTAGTTGGGGAAGCTCAGCGCGTTGAACAACGGTATCCTGTTCTTTGCTTATGGCAGTAGCCTTTACAGCTTCATTAATTTTACGTCTCAGTTTCCAAAGCTCATCTTTCTGTGCCTGACTTTCGGCAAATAAAATCTCGCCAATATTAAACTTAGCAACCACTTCGCTAATAGCTTCCATATCATGCATCAGCACATCGAGATTATTCCCGTCTACTTCAATTAAAAGATGTGCCTGTATATCATCTGCTAACTTTACCACCGAACTTTGCACATGTTTGCTAACCCAATCTAAAGCATCGCGCTCCATAAACTCTAAAGCACTGGGGGTATAACCCGCCCTGAATATCTCGGACACCGCCATGCAGGCCTCCTCCGTATTTCTGAACGGAACAAGCATCAGTAAGTTATGTTTAGGTAGCGGAATAAGCTTTACAATAATTTTAGTTACAATGCCCAGCGTACCCTCGCTGCCTACCATTAGTTGCGTGAGGTGATAGCCCGTAGAATTCTTCAGTGTATTAGCACCCGTATAAATAATCTCTCCGGTGGGTAGCACTACTTCCAGGTTTAAGATGTAATCTTTAGTAACACCGTATTTAACGCACTTGGGTCCGCCACTGTTTTCGGCCACATTGCCACCCATAAAACAACTTCCTTTACTGGCAGGGTCAGGTGGATAAAACAAACCTTTTTGTGCTACCGCATTTTGAAACACCTCGTTTATAACACCAGGTTCAACGGTAGCCTGCAGGTTACGCTCATTAATTTCTAAAATCTTATTAAAACTTTCAACCGACAAAATAATACCACCCATTACAGGCAATGCACCACCACTCAATCCTGTGCCTGCTGCACGAGGTGTTACCGGAATGATATGTTTGTTGGCTAACTTAAGTATATCACTAATTTGCTGCGGTGTGTTTGGTTTTACAACCACTTCAGGAATAAAGAGCAGGTCTTCCGTTTCGTCTTTGCCATAATATTCTAGTTTTTCTTTATCAGTAAAAACAAAGTCATTGCCAACAATTTGCTTTAGGCTGCTAAGTATTTCGGGAGAGATTTTATTGTAGTTCATATAAATTAATAGCTCAAAAATAAGCTAATTATTTAGTATTAAAGTTAACTGCAAAAACCGATGAAGTTGACCACCCAAGACCGATAGAAGCTGACCAGTTAAACCGATTCAAATTGACCACCTCGGGCCGATTCAAATTGACCACCTGCTGAAGAGAAAAACATTCATGTTTTAATGGGGTCATCTGCTGTAAGTTCGTAAGACAAATTTACAAAAAGATGGCAAACAATCCAATAAGCATGAATAAAGTACGACAAATACTCAGGTTACACACACAAGGCTATAAAAAGCTACAGATAGCAGAGCAAACAGGTGTAGCACGCAACACACTCAAGAAGTATTTAAAAGAGTTTACGGAAAGTGGCTTGAACTTCTCTGAAGTAAATGAGCTAAGCGATAAAGACCTGGAAGACCTCTTTGTAAAGCCAAAGGAGCAAAGCCCCATTAACGATAAGCTAAAGACCTTGTTCGATTTATTTCCTATGGTAGACAAGGAGATGAAACGCAAGGTGGAAATTATTGAAGACAGGCATGGCAAAAGCTCTTTAATAATTAATTTAAGTTGCTAGTTAGTGAGTTTGCTAATTTGAAGAGCAAACACGAA
>CAJCJB010000104.1 GCA_903970545.1 Candidatus Saccharimonadota bacterium
AGCGTGCCCGCGTGTGTCTGATTTGTGCAATACGGTGTTTGCCATAATGTTTGATTTTGTGTTAGGTAAATGATTAAATCCAATAGGTTCAAGTTCTTTTAGTTCGTCAATGTCGTTTTTAAGTACATTGCCAATGGCGGATGCAGAGGCTACAAACATGCCGGTGCCCAGCAATCCTTTTTTTATAAAATCCTTTCTGTCCATGGTTATTTTTTATTTACGAGACAAAGGTACGTTTGTGAGAAAGTTAAAAGCATTGAACCAGATTAAGAAATGAGGCCTTATGTTTTTGAAAGCCGCGTTCTTATTTTACTTAAAAACTCAGGCGAAACGCCCAGGTAAGCCGCTATTAAATGCTGAGGCACACGTTGAGGTATGGTGGGGTATTTCTTTACAAAATCCTGGTAGCGCTGCGGTGCAGGTTTTGATATGTTGGCTATGAGGCGGTCCATCATCGTCTCGTAAGCCTTTTGTATCATCAACCTAAAGAGCCTTTCGAACTTAGGCACTTTTTTAAACAGCGCTTCTTTTGATTTGTAATCTATTAAAAGCAATTCGCTGTCTTCGATGGTTTCAATAAATAATGTAGCAGGTTTCTGCTGAGAGAAGCTGGCCAAATCACTAATCCACCAATCTTCAACCGCAAAAAGCAAATCAACTTCAAAGCCGTTCTCATCTATATAATACACACGCGCGCAACCTTTAACAAGATAGGCTTCAAAATCGCACTTCTCTCCGGCACGCAGCAAAAAGGATTTCCTTTTTACTTTTTTGTATTGCAATAAAGAATGAAAGTACTCCAGTTCTTCTTTGCTAAGCGAGATGCATTTGTTTACGTAGGTATCAATCTGCTGATACATGAATTAATGTACGTTTAGTTTATCCATCATCTCGTTGGCTATGGTATCGCTGTATATGCCGTAACCATTAACCAGCACACCTTTTATATGGTGTTTAGGAGAAGATATGGCATACAGAATAGATTGGTCGGAAGGGTTTGTTTCATCCTCAAAACGAAAAAATTTATCTACATGGAACTCATCATGAAAAATTTTGAAATCTCCGTTCCTGCATGCAATGCAGTTTTCCATCAAATTAAAATCTTCTGTATAGCCTTGTGCTTTCAGTTGGTTTATAGCTTCGCTAAGTGTTTCGTAATTTTCCATCCGGTTTTATTTTTTATTGTAATGATATTTTAAAGCACCCGTTGGGCATTTATCTACCTGTGCTATAATAGCTGCGGTATCGGCACCCTGCATATTTATCCAGGGCTTTTTATTGATGTCAAAAACAGTAGGCAAGCCCATCACGCACCTGCCCGAATGTTTACAGAAATCGGGAGTCCACTCTACTGTAATTTCTCCGTTGGTATAATTTATTTTTTTATCGCTAGTTTCTTCATGATACAGGTAGGTTCTTATATCGGTAGTACCTTTCAATAGTTTTGATATAGGGCATTTGCCCGCAACTTCCAGCAGTTTGTTTCGCTGCTCTTCTGTAATGTTGCTGCTAAAATGTATATCTCTGTCTATAATCGTAAAAACTTCTTCTCCTTTAGTTTGCTGAAACATATTTACATTTACTTTAAGCTCGGGTACATCCCAGCCTTTGTGGTCTATATACATGCGTAGGGTTGCCAGTGTACACGACGCCAAAGAAGATAACAATAAGGTAAAGGGGTCGGGTCCTAAATCCTTTCCGCCATTTGCAACAGGTTCATCGGCAATCAATGTGCCGTTTCTCCACTCAATAGAAACTTTAAATCTTTCGGTACCTATCTCGGCATGTATGGGTTTTTCAAATTTATACGTCATGCTTTTTATTTCAAAAATATACATTTATCATGTACTATATGCTAATCATTGGGGTAGAAAAGATTCCCTTTAAACAATTGATACCCCGTTAGCATCTGTGGTCAAAACTTCGCTCATGTAATTAAAGAACGGGCGCAGCTTTTTAAATCCATCATTCACTTTATTCATGAAATCAGGGCTAAGTACTTCTTTATCGGTAAATGGATGTTTAAGAATAAATTGCTTGTGACGTATTAAATCAATAGCCGGATGGTCTTTGGCATAACCGCGTGGAGCAGAACTTAATTGTTCCCCGATTAGTTTTCCAAATGTTTTGGTCAACGTTTTATCTGCAAGCAACTTTTGCCAATCTTCATAATTTAAGTCGATGTCCTCTCTTATTCTTTGTAAGTCATTAGGGTTAGGTCCCCAAAAGCCTCCGGCTAAAAATGAATTACCGGACTGAATACGAAAATAATACCCGCCTCGTAATTGCTTGGTGGCTCTTTTAAATCCACCGCTCCAATGTGAGTTATAGGGTGTTTTATCTTTTGAAAAACGAACATCCTTATAAATTCTGTACAAGCTCTTTTTACCGGAAGGAGTTTCAATGTTATCATGCTTGTTCAATTCAGTCAGTAAAGCATCGGCAAAAGCAACTATGTTATCATGTGCTTTGGTATAGGTATCCTTGTGTTCATTAAACCAATCGCGGTTATTGTTTTTTGAAAGTGTTTTCAAAAAATCAACAGATTCCTTTCTTATAACGACTTTGGCCATTATTTTGAATAATCAGGATACCAGTTTCTAAGTCTTACGTCTATAGTCGTATTACCGGCATTCACTAATTTTTTGAACTCTTCTATATCACTAAGACCATCTTTTCCGCGATAGTGGTATGGATAAACGATAGCTGGTCTAAACTCAAGTACAGCACTTGATGCCTGATTTATATCCATAGTGTAAGGTTTATTCATGCACACAAAAGCAATATCAATATTTTTTAAGCTGCGCATTTCAGGAATATCTTCTGTATCGCCGGAAATATAAACGATTTTCCCACCAAGATTTATGACATAACCATTGCCGCGACCTTTAGTGTGTTTTGAATCAGGTGATTCAGGTAAATTATACATGGGAATAGCTGATATGGAAATACCTTGTTGAACAGTGTTTTTGCCGTTATTTAGAACAACCACTTTACTCTTATACTTTGCAGGTAATTTATCTGCTACCGCCTGAGGCACAATAAAGGTAGTTTTAGTTGTTTCAATAGCACTTAATGTTGCGCTATCAAGATGGTCGGGGTGTATATCAGTAATAAGAATAAGTTCAGGAGTTGCCAGCCCTGCGTATGCTTTTGCTCCTCCATAGGGGTCAACGTAAATGGTTTTTTTATCCCAGGTTAATACAAGAGAACCATGAAATATCGGCTGAATAGTGAGCATGCCTTTAGATGTTTTTATCTGATTGGCCACAGGACGCTGAGCAGATACAGAACCGATCGTCGTATACAAAAAGAGCAATATGATTATTACGTGTTTCATTAAATATATTTTAGTTTGGACAAAGTTATAGATTGTATTTTAATCATTGATTGATACTTTTGTTATACATACTAAATGAGCTTCCAAACTTTCATACCCAGTGATATTTTAAAGCCCTTTGTAAAATCATTTGCTATTAGTCAGAACGAAAAGGCAGATTCATATAAGGTATTACCCGATACAAGCACCGTCATGGGCTTTCAGTATTCCGGCAAACTTTCCTATTCAGAAAACAATAACGCTGTTCCTTTAAGTTCGGCAGGTATTACCGGATTAAGAGATACCTACCGGATATTTAATAACTCAGAAAATACTAATACTGTATTAGTCATGTTCTC
>CAJCJB010000105.1 GCA_903970545.1 Candidatus Saccharimonadota bacterium
TATTGAACGGACTTTTTCAGGTAAGGCCTTTTTTATTGGACATGGCGATGGACTTGGTCCGGGTGATCACAGCTATAAATTCATTAAGAAGATATTAGCAAATAAGTTTCTTCAATGGATGTTTGCCCGGCTTCATCCAAATCTGGCCTTTGCTGTGGCTACTTTCTTTTGCCGTAGAAGTCGTATTGCTACCGGCACCAGTGATAGTATTTATTTAGGTGATGATAAAGAGTGGCTGGTTAGCTTTTGTAAGGATACGTTAAAAGAAAAGCATTTTGATTATTTTGTTTTCGGGCACCGCCACTTGCCTATTGATGTTAAGTTACCTCAAAATTCCAGATATATTAACTTAGGCGAGTGGATTAATTATTTCTCTTATGCTGAGTTTGACGGGACAGAACTTTACTTAAAAGATGTAAAAGAAAGCTGATGGTATAATTTTCTTTCTTAAATTTATAAACCAATTAAAAGAGCAGATAGCATGGAAAACAAAATGATGCAAGAGTTAATCGATTCGCAAGCCAAACTGGTTAAAGGTTATGAAACACTTGGTAAATTACCTGAAGTGGAAATTGCCGAAACTCCCAAAACAGAAGTGTATGCCGAAGATAAATTGCGTTTATTTCGTTATAACCGAGATACTGAAGCTACGATTAAAACACCTGTATTAATTGTTTACGCATTGGTAAACACCTATAAGATGCTTGATTTGCAGCCAGACCGTAGCTATATCAAAAATCTTTTAAGTTTAGGATTGGATGTATACTTGATTGATTGGGGAACTCCTTCCAAATCTGACAGGTACTTAAATATGGACGACTACATCAACGATTATATAAATAATTGTGTAGATGTTATCCGTAAGAAACATAAGGCTGAGAAGATAAACATCATCAGCATTTGTCAGGGAGGTACATTTAGTGTTATCTATACAGCCCTTCATCAAAATAAAATAAAGAATCTGGTAACGCAGGTTACTCCGGTTGATTTTTCTACTAACGATGGTTTGCTTTTCCGTTGGTCTAAGGATATGGATTTTGACAAATTAGTGGAAGGCTATGATGGTTTAATACCCGGCGAGTTTTTGAACGAAGGCTTTAATATGCTTAAACCAACCCAGCAGTTTCAAAAGCAACAAGCGCTAATGAATGTGTTGGATGATAAAGATAAACTACTGAACTTCTTGCGTATGGAAAAGTGGATAGCCGAAAGCCCTGCGCAGGCAGGCGAATGCTACCGTCAGTTTATGAAAGATTTGTACCAAAAGAATCTGCTTATTAAGAATGAATTAGTAGTAGGAGGGAAGAAGGTAAACCTTAAAAGCATTACCTGCCCTGTATTAAATGTGTATGCAACACAAGACCATTTGGTACCACCTGCGGCAAGCATTCCTTTATGCGATTATATTGGTTCTACCGATAAAGAAACCTACAGCTTTGCAGGCGGACACATTGGTGTGTTTGTAGGAAGCAAATCTCAGAAAGAGTTAGCTCCTGCTGTAGCTAATTTTTTGAAGAAGAGAGATAAATAGTTTCTTAATTTGTATAAACTAAAAAGCCCCTTATATTATTCATATAAGGGGCTTTTTATGATGTACTTATTTTTTTAATTCTCTAACTTAGTATACGTTGATTTATCAAAAGCAAGTATTGCGAAGAAGATAACATGAAGGAAAATTATCCCAACGGTAAACCCTGCATTTTTACCAAATGATAAAGACAGACGATGAATAATTATAATTAGCAATACTAAATTTACAATAGGAATAATCATTAAAAATAACCACCACCAAGGTTTATTTACAATTTTAAGTAGTATTATGAAATTGTAAATAGGCACTAAACAAGCCCAACCTGGTTCTCCTGCTTTAGCATATATTTTACAATAACATATAATACTAAATACTCCAATGGCTAATATAAATAACATAATACCCATTCCAAGACCTGCCAGTAAGCCCATAAGTCCTGCTGTTGCTAATTGTTGTTCTTCCATAAATTTTTGTTTTTAAAAGGTTATTAATTAATTTATGATGCAAGATACTTGTATTATTTTAACAGACAAAAATTCGTCGAACAAAAAATGTTATTTGTTAGTTATTTTAGTGCTTTTGTGGAAAGTTTGTTATCCAATCTATTTTGCTAACCTTTACACTCTTTATTTGTAAACTATGCTCAACCTCACCAAAGCCCTTGTTTTTCTTGATTTAGAAACCACCGGAGTAAACCCCGCATCTGACAGGATTATTGATATAGCGCTGCTTAAAGCCTTGCCCGATGGTAGTACCGAAACCAAAACATGGCGTGTTAATCCCGGTGTGTCTATACCCGAAGCCACTACCAAAATACATGGCATAAAAAATGAAGATGTTGCCGATGCACCTCTTTTTATCTCTATTGTCCCGCAGGTACTTGATTTTATTGGTACTGCCGATTTGGGCGGGTATAACTCCACCCGTTTTGATATTCCTTTATTGATAGAAGAATGTATGCGAGCCGGTTTTGATTTTGATTTAAAGAACCGAAAGCTTATTGATGCCCAGCATATTTTTTATATGATGGAACCCCGCAACCTTACTGCCGCTTATAGGTTTTATTGCAATAAAAAACTGGAGAATGCCCATAGTGCCGAGGCTGATATAAAAGCTACTTACGAAGTTTTTTTAGCACAAATAGAAAAATATAAAGACGTACAGATAGAAACCAAAAGCGGCGAACTGATTACCCCCATACATAATAATATAAATACACTGGCTACCTATATTAGCGATAACCAGTCGGTTGATTTGGTAGGACGTATTGTATTAAACGATAAGGGCGTGGAGGTTTTTAACTTTGGCAAATACAAAGACAAAGCCATTGAAGAGGTATTTAAAAAAGAACCCTCTTATTACCATTGGATGATGCAAGGCGATTTTACGCACTACACCAAAAAGATTATTACCCAGATAATGTTGCGTACTAAAGGCTAAACCCTAATGCCCCCGCCTTGGCTTTTTTTTCATTCGAGTTGGTGTCTTCTTAAGTCGCGGCGGTGTCTTCTCAATTAGCCGAGCAGTCTTCTCAAGT
>CAJCJB010000106.1 GCA_903970545.1 Candidatus Saccharimonadota bacterium
TTTACGATTTTCATAATTTTATTTATCAGCTTAATCACGTCTATATATTTGTTGATTAAAATATTTAAACTTCTTATTTTTTTTTAAATTGTGGCGCAATTGATAGTATATGGAAGTGAAAAGTGTAGCATCATCGAACAACTTTTTAAAACAAACGGTTCATATTCAAAGTGAGGAGGCGCGGAATCAAACTATCAATCGTTTCTGTCTGTTAATTGCCCTAACATCATTTCCCTATATTTTCATATTTATCTATTTAAAGATTTATCTCTTAGCAGGTATTTCTACATCTGTAGTGATGCTCTTCTCGTTTTTTATTTATTTGAATAAGAAGGCGCATTATAAGTTTGCACGAACAGCCGTAATTATTGCCACTAACGTTGAAGTTTTTATTTTCTCTACTTCTTTAGGTTTCGATAGCGGAATTTATCTCTATTTATTTGCTGCACCACTCTTAGTATATCTTTTGTTTGATTTTAATCAGCAGAAAACTATTTTATTCTACCTGTTTACCTATATTCTTACTTTTCTTATAATCTATTTTAATCAAAGAATAGATTTTATACCTCCTTTTCAAATTGAACCTAATATACAGAAGGCTATCTATGCGTTTAATTTTTGCTGTGCATTTTTTATGTGCTTTATGTTGGTGTTTTATTTTGCAAACAACAATTACAATTACATTTTAAATTTAATAATGAATAAAAATCTCTTACAAAAGAGCTTACAGGACAGAGAGTTATTATTATCTGAGATACATCACCGAGTAAAAAACAATCTTGCGGTAGTATCTGCCTTATTAGAGCTCCAGACCTCTCATGTTGAAGATGAAAAAGTGAAAAACGTAATTATTGAGAGCAAGAACAGAATTAAATCTATTGCCTTGTTGCATGAAAAGTTATACGAGAATAAGGCATTAGGCGAGATTGATATTAAAGAATATATTAATGAATTGGTTAGTTATATCAAACAAACCTTTAATTATAAAAATAAAAATATAGAGCTTAATCTTAATATAGACTCTATCAAATTAAACATTGATGATGCGATGCCATTATCTTTGATTATAAATGAATTAATAACAAACTCGTATAAGCATGCCTTTACGAATCAGGATAATGGTAAAATAAATATATCTATTTTACCAAAAAACAATAGGATACATTTCTTATACACAGATAACGGGCAAGGAATTCAAATAGAAAATAAGGAAAATATGAGTCGGTTTGGATTAACCCTTATAGAAGCTTTGGCTCATCAGTTAGAGGCCACGTATGTGATAGAAAAAGTTGATGAAGGGTTTAGCTTTAAAATGCAGGTTAAAGTAAATAATGACGTATCTGCAAAATAGATAATTTGTATAAGATGTGATGGTGATTAAAAAGGTGCTTTTGGTAGAAGATGATATGATTCTTTGCCTGTTAAACAAGAAAATTGTTATTTCATTAGGACATGAAGTAGTTGGTATAGCTAGGGATGCAAACGAAGCTATACAAGCAGTTTCGGAATGCCAGCCTGATTATATTTTGATGGATGTGAGATTAAAGGGTGATTTGGATGGTATTAATGCCATGGAAGAAATAGCTAAAATATCTGATGCTCCTGTAATATACGTAACGGGAAGTTCGGATGAAGAAACTGTTCAAAGGGCTAAAAGAACAAATATGGCTGCATTTCTTACCAAACCCATTTCTTACGAAATGCTGAAAGAAATATTAGAGAAGTAGTTGTGCTAACCGGATATAACTTAGGTAAAGAAAAAAAGCGCACCTAATAAGGAACAAACAACAACGAAATCCTTAAAAGATGCGCTTGATAAAGATTAGAAATCTAATCCATACTTGTTGCAAATTTAAGATAATTTTTCCCTCTTAAAGTGTTAAAGAATCTTATTTAACATATTGCGGGGTTTTGCTTATAAGTTCTTTGTATAACAAAACTTCTTTAAACGAAAAAACGCACCTTATAAGGAACAAACAACAACGAAATCCTTAAGGAGGTGCGTTTAAAACTTGAACAATGATGAAATACCTTGACAAGCTTTTGCTTTAAAGAACGAATCACAAATATAACGAATATTTTTCTTAAAGGTGTATAAATATCTTATTTAACATTCCGGCAAGTAACAAGCTACTTAAAGACCTTCTTGGTTAAATTATAGAGGAATGTATGGTTCTTTATCAGGTTTACGGAAAGATTAAACAAGCGTGGCTTATTAATAAGCAGCTCTCTGATAAAATAACTGCGTCGGTGTTCTTTCCATAATTTATCATATACCGTTTTATCGTACTGTTTCATAAAAGAGGCAGAGAAGTTATTTTGTTCGAAACACTTCTTAGCCTGCCAACACGCATACCTGCCCGATATAATTGCCTGTCCTATTCCTTCGCCTGTTAAGGGGTCTATTAAAGAAGCGGCATCTCCGCAGAGCATAAAGCAGTTACCGGAAATAGGTACTTTACGAGAGCCCAAAGGCAAACCATATCCTTTTATATCGCTTATCATTTCGGCACCTTCAAATCTTTCTTTTAGGTAAGGAACAGTTTCTATAATGCGCAGCATTTCATTACGCAGATTTAATTTTCTTTCGGAAACTATTTTAGATAGTAAACCTAAACCCACATTTGCCTGATTATCGGGCAAAGGAAATATCCAGAAATAACCCGGTATTACATCTTTAAGAAAATGCAGTTCGAAGGTTGCTTTAGGTATATCTTTTACGTTTTTAAAATAAGCCCGCACCGCAGCGGCATGATGTTTTGGGTCTAATTGAGTTTGGGTAAGTTTTTTGCGTACCAAACCCTGTTCGCCATCACAACCAATAATTAATTTGGCTTCCAGTTTCAGGTCTGAATCTAAATCTGCGTACACTCCTTTATCATTAATAACCACATCTTTAACGGTAGCATTTAAAAACAGTTTTACGTTAGGTAATTGTTTAACAAGGTCTAACAGAAAATTATCAAACGCCAGCCGGGTGCTTATAAAGCCATCTTCGCCATAACTGATATCAAGCATTTTTTTATTGGGGCTAACCACCCTGATGGTACTTACCTTTTCTTTAGCGGTAAAGTCTGCCAAAGCTTTTGCATAAGCAGGGTTTATAGTGTTTAAAACCTTAGGCACATAAGCGGCAATGGCATCTCCGCAAACCTTATCGCGAGGGAAGTTACTTTTATCTACCAAGGCAACTTTTAAACCTGTATTGCCCAAAGCAAGTGCACAGGTTGTACCGGCAGGACCGGCTCCGCAAATTATCACATCAAACTTCTCTGTCATAGAGGTAAAGCAACGGTACTAATGTACATTATATGATGTAAAGCAAGGATATTTAATCATTGTTCTCTCTCTCTTTTGCATAATGAGTTCATTTTTATCAAGGATGTACACATTATTATCAAGTGTGTTTATATTATTGCAAATTCAGTGAACATAATTTGTAATTATGTAAGCATTCTTTCTAATTTAGTGAACATTCTTATCAAATATGCACTCATTCTGTTAAATTAAGGCTCCATTAACACTAATTATTAGCTCTATCTGACCGTTAATTTGTTAAAAAAAACCGTTAGAAAAGTTTATGTGGCTTTTATCGCTAAATACCTTATATTTGATAGAAATAAAAA
>CAJCJB010000107.1 GCA_903970545.1 Candidatus Saccharimonadota bacterium
AAAAGAGTTTGAACTATAAACACCAATGGTAACTATCATTTCTAAAACTGAGTTTATTCATTACAAAAAGAAAGATACCTAAATACTTTTGAGTTTAAAACACTACCGGAAGGATCAAGGTGTTGGTCGTAAGTGCGAAAGAACTAATGCCTCATTACCCAGTGCTGTTGCAGGTTACTAACGAAATTGCATCATCATTACATAACACACCGCGCATCAACGTATCGGTGGTTGTAGTACCGTTTATGTTGTTGTTGGTTATCTGATGGGTATAGCAATGGTTGGCATTAATACCGAATTGTGTATTGGTGGCAGGGCTTTCCAAGTTCAGCATAATGTAATTGGTATCTGCTGCAACTAACAAACCCTTTTGAGAAACCCAGTTACTCATCTCTATACCGTTATTTACATAATTCAAATTGTTTTGATTAGCTGTTACCTGAGAATAGGAAGATTGCCCGCAGTTGCCCGGTGTAACACTATAACAGGTTATAGCAGCAATCGAATTATCAATAGCAATGGCAGTGTTTACGCCTTGAGTAGTTGGCGGATTAATAAAATCTGCACTGATGGTATTATGGTCGGCATGAACCGCACCTAACTGTTCATGGCTGCTGATATTGGCTGCCGTAAAATATATTCCGGTGTTGATATTGGTAATAACATTATACCGTAAGAAATTATACTGATATACAGGACTGCTTACCGATGCACCATAAAGCCCCGCACCAAAAAGAGAAGGTGCGGTTTTACTGCTTCGCATATCTGTTCCTGCAATATCCGTATTTGTATAGTTATTTATATCTATTGCCTCTACACAATCGTAAAACTTATTATTAAAGTTGGGGGTAAACGCATACGTATTGCTCGTATTTGGATTTACATAAGCATTATAAGCGGGATAAATAACCCTTGCCCTGTTAAACTGATTGTAGTTGGGTGCAACAAAGGTATTGGTGGCATAAATAGCCGTACCACTATTGGGTAGCAGACATTTTATGCCAACTGCAGTCAGGAAGCCGCAATCTATCTGCAATAACTCAAAAGCATTGTTAATACAGGTAAAATTTGCCGATACAGCATAAATACCATAATACAGTCCGTCAAATAAATTGATATGTGAATTATTAGTAGCGGTTGTTGCGCCCGTTGAACTGCCAATGGTTATATCATAATAAGTAATTTGAGTTGAAGGAATGTTGCTGTAACTCGTAGCTGTGGTAGCGTAATTTCCTACATTCGATAAATAAATACCATACACGCTGTAATAAGAATTTCGGGGGGCTTTCATAAGTTCAGGCGTGTAAGCGGCAACATGAGCCAAGTTATAAGGTGTTTCTAATATATTGGAATACGCTTGTGTTGATTTTAAATAATGGGGTGTAGCAGGGCTACTCCAACCTCCACCGCTTTGGGTAGATGGTAAAGTACGGCTTGTAAACACAGCATTTTCTATCGTAGCCGGAAAGTTTGCTGCCGTGTATGTATAGTTAGTGATGGCAATAGCCGTATCATTTCTGTTAAACACACAACCGTTCACCGTTAAACTATTGCTTGTGGCAGGTTGTAGCCAGTTATTACAACTGATAGCCGTCAAAGCATCTTCTATCATGCTGCTGTCTTCTACCACAAGGCTTGCACCGGGTTCTACAATGATACCCTGCCACATATCGGTACAGGCATAAAAATGGCAATGCTTTAAAGTAAGTGTATTACCTGCCTGTACAGTTAACTGTATGTTAGGCGCAAAGATGAATACCCTGTTGGTAAGAGTAATATTGCTCGTTATGGCAATATTACTATTAAATGAATTGATAATATAAGGCGGCTGAAAGTTCATTGTTGATGCGGCATAGGGATGGTTAGCTGCCCCACCGCATACACAGTTCTCTACAAAAACGGTTACGGTATCTTTTGCAACGCAGCCATCCGTACCTGTACTTGTTACCGTATAAACGGTTGTGGCGGTTGGTGTAGCAATAGGGTTGGCAACAGTAGTATTATTCAAACCAGTGGAGGGTATCCAAGAATAAGTACCCGCAGTAGATGTGGCATTTAGCTGAACGAATGTACCGCTTTCCTGTGTGCAAATAACAGGTACAGGATTATCGCTTATGGTAATTGTCGGGCTTGGACTAACCGATACGGTTACTATGGAAGAAATTGCACAACCTGTATTATGATTGGTAGCCGTTATGGTATAGTTGGTTGTAACAGTTGGTGTTGCGGTTGGGTGTAAGCAGGGAGGAAAAGCACCCGAACAGCTTAATGAAGAAGCGGGCGACCAAACAACATTTGTTAAAGTCGGGTAAGATGTAGCAGCATTTAGTGTAACGGAACTTCCCTGACAGATATTGGTAAAAGTAGGGGTTACGGTAAGGGTTGGGGAGAGGTCTACCGCAATCGTTGTATGGCTTGTGCAGCTATTAATTGAACTGGTAGCCGTTACCACATAAGAGCCTGAATGACTGGCAACAACCTCTGAGCAATTAGGGCTTATGCAAGATACAGAGGGAGTCCAAACATAGGTATAACTGGGATTGCTATTCGTTACCGTTAAAGTTTGGTCGGTACAGGAAACTCCTGAAAATGTCGGTATGAGTGGGCTTTGTTCTACGGTGATGGATATGGTATTTGTAACCGTACAACCTGCGGCATTCAGACTTGTTACGGTATAGGTTGTTGTACCAATATTGGGGGTAACAGTAAAGTTGGCTGAGCCTCCTGTAAGCATAACAGTATGTGTTGCAGCAGGGAATATGCTGTAACTTATAATGTTTGAAGTTCCGTTGGAATAAATCACGCTGTTATTTCCGCTACAAATAGGATTTGGCGTAGTAGTGGTTAATGTAAATGCAGGAGTAGGGTCAACATATACAGTTACGCTACTTGTTAAATTGCACGTAGCAGCAGCATTTGAACCTGTATAAAACATCGTAACAAAGTATGTAGTCGTTACCGTTGGAGAAACCGTTGGGTTTAAGCATCCTGCACAACTTATACCGAGAGCACCTGACCAATTATAAGACATTCCCGAAGGCAAAGCACCACAACTGCTGACACCTAATGTAACGGTTTGTCCAGGACAAATAGTATAAGCGGAGGAAGTAGCGGTAGGAGTAATAGCTGTAATGGATATATCGGTAATATAAAGACCTTGCTCAACACATGCCCCCGCAATAGAAGAAAGTGTTTTAGGATAAATAACTAATTCGTCATAAGTATCAGCAGCTTGCCCAGTAAAACAAGCAGTTCGGGTATTCCAGCTTTCATTACCCGCAGGTACAGTCGGAGCATCATCTATTGCTGCAAATCCTGCGAGAAAACCTGATGTGGGATAAGTAGTGGTAAAGTTTGGTAAACCACTGCTTGCCGAGCTTGCTAAGCCAATTTCAACTCCATCTAAACCGTTACTATTTGAGGCTCTGTATGAGTATTTAAACACATAAATAGTGTTTGCCTGATTTAAAGCTGTCGGCGGAAATTGCCGAAAGATACATTCACTTTGGGATGCGGATACGTTTAGAACAGGGAAACCATTATTGGGAGCAGCACAACCATCATTAGCATTCATATATATTGAACCCATAAGGGCAGCAGAAATACCATCCGTAAGTATTACTTGAGGTGTACCCCATCCCATCTGCCAACAAGGAACGGTATCATTACCAGCTGCGCCAATTAAAAAAGGATTGAAATATACAGCTTGTGCATTACTTCCCGCAGCCGCAGCCGAATCATCATAGATATACGGGTAATTAAAATTATCATTTGTTACAAGGGTACAACTTCCAACAGGACAGGGAGTATAAGCAGTAGCACTTGCTGTTAAAGTTACGGAATGACCATAATAAGGCGGAGTATAGGTTACTCCCGCAACGGTTGTAATTATACCTGAAGTATTTACTTTACGTATGCTAAAGCCACTATAATCGCAAATATAAAGATTGCCTGAATCGTCAAACGCTATTCCTGTTGGGTTGCCTATTTCTGCGGCGGTGGCTTGACCGCCATTCCCATTTGAGCCTGCCATTCCATTTCCTGCTACGGTAGTAATGATACCTGAACTGTTTACTTTACGTATGCGATTATTGTGCGCATCATCAATATATAAATTTCCAGTTCCATCAAAAGCTATCCCATAAGGAATCCATAATTCTGCGGCAGTTACGTTGCCACCATCACCACTAAAACTTCCTGTTCCGTTCCCTGCAAACGTGGTTATTATTTGCGCATTAGTTGTAAATCCCACAATAGATGAAATTAATAGCAGTGTTTTTTTCATAATACGAGTATTTGTTTAAGCGAAAGTAATAAAAAACTGGCAGCAAATACGCTGCCATAAAAATAAGATTGAATTTCTTGCTTTGTTGAAATGCGGCAAGGCGAAAAATATTTACAACTGATAGGTAATAATATCAGAAAAAAGAGAAGTATTAAAGGAATAAGCCAACAGGAACTTGCCGATAATTCAGATGTTGCAAAAAGTACCATTCAGAGAATAGAGAAAGGAGAAATGAATCCGTCTATACTAACTTTAATAAAAATTAGTCTTTCCCTTGAAATGGATTTTACAGAACTACTAAAAAAGCCTATTAAAACTCGCTAACTGGGGGAGTTATTAAAACAGGTAAATTCCCCGAATCATTAGCAAGATATTTACATAAACCGTACGTAATAGTGTCCGTATAAAAAAATAACCCCTTGAAAATCAAGGGGTTATAAGCCTTTAAGCGGTCCGGACGGGACTCGAACCCGCGACCTCCGCCGTGACAGGGCGGCATTCTAACCAGCTGAACTACCGGACCAACCTTTTAAGGGAGTGCAAATGTACTAAAAATTCTTTTTCCAACAAATTTACCCCTTCTTTATTTTTGAGTTTATTTGTAGTCCTTCTTTTGAAAGCAAACAGTAGCCAATATAAGAAATCAAGCACTATAAAGCGTATTGTTTTATGGCTAAACTATTTTGCGGCAATTGCTTTGCTGCTATCGTTTGTATCCAAGTATATTAGCCCACAGACGTTTTGGCCACTTGCCTTTTTTGGTATATCCTATCCTATTTTATTAATTTTAAATATAGGCTTTGCGGTTTTGTGGCTTATTCAAATGCGTTGGTGGGCATTGCTTTCGGGGCTTAGTATATTAATTACCTATCCTAATCTGGCAAGTATAGTTCACATTAATCTTTCTTCTAAAACAAGTACCAATAATGATATTAAGGTTATGGATTATAACAGCATGTTATTTGATTTGTATAACTGGTCGCACAACAAACAATCGCGCAAAGTAATTTTTGAGATGTTGCAAAGCGAATCGCCTGATATACTTTGTTTGCAGGAGTTCTATACTTCAGAGAACCCAAAAAGCATTAATAATGTTGATACACTGGTTCAGTTTTTAAAAACAAAAAACAGTCATATGGAATATACCACCACCTTGCGAGAAACCGACCATTGGGGGGTTGCCACGTTTACTAAATATCCTATTGTAAGAAAAGGTAAGATTGTATTTGATACCAAATCGAACAACATTTGTATTTATACGGATGTATTGATTGATAAGGATACCATACGTATCTATAATGCGCATTTAGCTTCTATCAGTTTTGGGAAGAAGGAATATAAGTTTATTGATGATTTAAATAATAACGAATACCATGACTCTGATTTGGTGGAATCTAAAAACATTATTAAGCGTTTAAAGAATGGGTTTTTAAAACGTGCCGAAGAAGCTGAAATGGTTGTGGCACATATGAAAACCTGCAAATACAAAATTATTTTGTGCGGAGATTTTAATGATACACCTTCTTCTTTTGCTTACCACATATTGAGTGAAAATTTGAAAGATGCTTTTAAAGAGGCAGGCAATGGCATTGGCAAAACCTATCATGGTAATTTGCCGTTGTTGCGCATAGATTATATTTTGCACAGTAAAGATTTTGAATGCCACGGTTATGAGCGAATAGCCGAAAGTTTGACAGACCATTACCCTATTTGCTGTTATTTGCACCTGAAGAATAAGTAATTTTATCCCATGTTTTCTGATAAAATAAATAACCTCGACCCTGAAGACTATTACATGAGTGAAGAAGGGTTTATTGTGTTTACGGAGAAGTACCATCTTAAACGCGGCTACTGTTGCAAAAGCGGTTGCAGGCATTGCCCGTATGGATATAATAAAAAGACAGGATTGTTTGATAAAAAAGAAACTAAATAAACTATGACCACACAAGAATTTCAGAAAATTGTTCTCGCCGGTATACCTGCTGAGTTGCCTGCCATAAAAGAGTTTGATAAAACACTAAACCATGCACCTAAGCGTAAGGACATTTTAAATGAAGCAGAAAAAAAGTTAGCGCTTAGAAATGCCCTTCGTTACTTCGATAAAAAGCATCATGCGGTGTTGGCTAAAGAATTTTCCGAGGAATTAAAGACTTACGGGCGCATTTATATGTATCGCTTTCGTCCGGATTATAAAATTTATGCAAGGCCTATAACTGATTACCCGCATAAAAGTTTGCAAGCAGCTGCTATCATGCATATGCTGAGTAATAATTTGGATTATGCTGTGGCGCAGCATCCTCATGAATTAATTACCTATGGTGGCAATGGAGCGGTGTTTCAGAACTGGGCACAATATCTTTTAACCATGCAATACTTGGCAACCATAACCGATGAGCAAACCCTTACGTTGTATAGCGGACATCCTATGGGCATATTTCCTTCGCATAAAGAAGCGCCGCGTGTGGTGATTACCAATGGGATGATGATTCCCAATTACAGCAAGCCTGATGATTGGGAAAAATTTAATGCACTGGGCGTAACGCAATACGGACAAATGACGGCGGGCTCGTTTATGTACATCGGTCCGCAGGGTATAGTGCATGGCACAACCATTACCGTGATGAATGCCGCACGTAAAATAGCCCCCCCCACCCCCCAAGGGGGGAATGCAAAGCGTACTTTTTCCTACGAGACCGCAGATAAAATGGCTTATGGTTTGTTGAAAGATTTTGTAAAAGAACATAGAAGCAATCCAACAGAAGCAGAAAAATGTTTTTGGGAATTAGTACGCGGAAAAAATTTAGAGAATTATAAATTTAGAAGGCAACATATCATAGGGCAATATATTGTTGATTTTGTTTGTTTGGATAGGCACCTTATTGTTGAAATTGATGGATTAATTCATCAATTACCCGATAATAAAACCAGTGATGAGGAACGCACAAAATGGTTAAGCACACAAGGGTTTAAAGTTATTCGTTTCACTAATGAAGAGATAATTTCGGATACTGATAATGTATTAAAAAAAGTATTAGGCACACTTGATATACAGGACTCTGCAAATCCCCCCTTGGGGGGCGGGGGGGCTGGTTTGTTATTTATTACCTGCGGCTTAGGTGGTATGAGCGGTGCACAACCCAAAGCAGCAAAAATTGCAGGCTTGGTTTCGGTTACGGCAGAGATTAACCCAAAAGCTGCAAAGACGCGACACACACAGGGATGGGTGGATGAAGTGCATGAGGATTTAGATGAATTAATTACCAGAGTTAAAAAAGCCGTATCAGCCAAAGAAGCTGTATCGCTGGCGTACCAAGGCAATGTGGTTGATTTGTGGGAACGATTGGTAAAGGAGAATATTAAAGTAGATATCGGTTCCGACCAAACATCCCTGCATAACCCTTGGGCAGGTGGTTATTACCCTGCCGGGTTGAGTTACGAAGAGAGCAACAAGATGATGGCAGATAACCCGGCTCAGTTTAAAAAAGAAGTGCAAAAAACCCTGGTGCGTCATGCCAATGCCATAAATACATTAGCAGCCAAAGGCATGTATTTTTTTGATTATGGAAATGCGTTTTTACTGGAAGCGAGTAGGGCAGGAGCTGATATTGTAAATGCAGACGGCACATTTAAATACAAATCCTATGTGCAGGATATATTAGGGCCTATGTGTTTCGATTATGGCTTTGGTCCGTTTAGATGGGTATGTACCAGCGCTGATGCGAAAGATTTGAAAAAGACCGATGAGCTTGCTCTGAGCGTGTTGAAGGATATGTACAAAACCGCGCCCGATGAAATTAAGCAACAGCTTAGCGATAACATTGCCTGGATAAAAAATGCCATGCAAAATAACCTCGTGGTAGGCTCGCAGGCACGTATTTTATATGCCGATAGCGAAGCCCGCATTCGCATTGCCGAAGCTATCAACAAAGCAATTGCCCAAGGAGAGCTTTCTGCACCCGTGGTATTGGGGCGCGACCACCACGATGTATCCGGCACCGATTCTCCCTACCGCGAAACCAGCAATATATACGATGGTTCGCAATTTACCGCCGATATGGCCGTGCAGAACTTTGTAGGCGATGCCTTTAGAGGCGCTACCTGGATTAGCCTGCACAATGGCGGAGGTGTTGGCTGGGGCGAAGTAATGAACGGAGGCTTTGGTTTGGTGCTCGACGGAAGCGCAGATGCCCACCGCCGCCTCAAACAAATGCTGTTTTGGGATGTGAACAACGGTATAGCACGCCGCAGCTGGGCTCGCAACAAAGAAGCCCTCTTTGCCATCAAACGCGAGATGCAGCGCAGCCCTGATTTGAAGGTTACCCTGCCCAATTTGGTTGATGATAGCCTGTTGGAGGGATTGGTTTAAGAAGAAACCATCTTTTACAGGCAAAAACCGAAGCGTTACACGCGAGAAATCATCTGTTACATACGAGAAATGATGTGTGACAAGCGAGAAAACATCCCTTACATGCGAGAAATGAACCGTGACAAGCGAGAAATGATATGTGACAAGCGGTCGGAGATGTGTGACAAGAGAGAAATGAACGGTGACACACGAGAAATCATCCCTTACACACGAGAAATGATGTGTGACACGTGAGAAATGAACAGTGACAGGCGAGAAAACATCATTTACACGAAAGAAAACATGGCGAAAAGCCAATAAATGCCCATTTACAGGCAGTTTTTGTTAAGGAAGCTTAAAAATAGGGACTTTTTGAAGAGGGAAAATGTCTAATTTTGATTTGCAAGAATTGGGATAATGATATAATAAAGTTAGATAATAGTGATTTTGTTAGTTAGTATTAATCAATAAAGATAAAAATATGATTATTGTAGAGGAAAAATTTGGTTCAACATTAAAAGAATGGGATAGACGCACTTCAAGGGCAGTAGAAGCTCATTATGAATCTGCAAAAAAATTAAGAAGAAACCATTACATCCTCGGAATAGTTGCACTAGTTATTGTAACTTTAATGGGAGTTTTGAAAGACCTTAAAACGGATGGAGAATATAAGCCCATTTGTTCAGCTATATTTTATGTAATTAGTGCTGCCGCAACTATACTTATTAGTTTTCAAACTTTTTTAAATTATGGCCAAAGAGCTGAAAAACATAGAGAAGCAGGAAGCAAGTATAGCTCAGTTCGAAGGAAAATAGAACATTTAGCAAATAAAATATTTTCGACCGAAGAGGCATTAGAAGAAACAATAGAAAGCCTAAGACTAAAAATAGATTCTCTTTCAGAATCAACTCCTGAAGTCCTTCCGAAGGTATGGAAAGATGTGAGAAAAAAATATGACAAAAGCACTTACAAGAGCATATTATTTGATAAATAAAGCCATACTAAAATTATAATAGACAAAACGCAAACTCAACACGTAAGTAAGTAATGAAACCCACTAAACAAAACATCCGAGCGAAGCGAATGCACGAGTGCCAAATAAGACAATGAAAAAAACGAATAAAAAACTTATAAGCAACAAAAACTTTGCGGTTGAGAAAACAGACAGGACAGAATATGAAAACTGCGAGTTTAGTAATTGTGTGTTTGCCGATTTGAAAGGTATAGATTTTGAAGATTGTGTATTTAAGAATTGCAACCTGAGCAATGCCATTTTAAGAAACTGCAAATTGCAGGATATAACCTTTACCGATTGCAAACTGGTGGGTGCCAACTTCTCTCAATCAAAAGATTTTGGTTTTTGTATAACGTTTGAAGGCTGTTTGCTGGATTATGCTTCCTTTGATAAAAAGCGCATGAACAAAAGTGTATTTAAAAACTGCAAAATGCACAGCGTTAATTTTACACAGGCTGATTTATCTAAAGCTAGCCTCATTAACTGCGATTTATACGAAACCCTATTTACCGGAACCAACCTGTGGGGTATGGATTTTACCACCTGCAAAAATTTCCTCATAAACCCGGAGATGAACAACATTAAAAAGGCTAAGTTCTTATCTCAAGACCTGCCCGGGCTCTTGTACCGACATGATATTTTGATTGTGTAAAATATAGTTTCTTATATTTGTTATAGTATTATGACTGATAAACGTACATGTCCTGATTGCGGAGAAGTTATAAAAGGCAGGTCTGATAAAAAGTTCTGCTCTGATTTATGTCGTAATAACTACAACAACAAATTAAATTCCGATACTACTAATTACGTTCGTAACGTAAATAACATCTTGCGTCGTAACCGCCGCATTATAGAAGAGCTTGCCCCTGATGATAAAGCTAAAACCCACAAAAGCAAATTGCTTGAAAAGGGTTTTGATTTTGGGTATTATACCAACATCTATAAAACACAAAAAGGTGTGTTGTATTATTTCTGCTATGAGTATGGTTACCTACCTTTAGAAAATGACTTTTACTTTTTAGTAAAGCGCAGCGAGAAGAAGTAAGTGTTTTTGAACGTAACTATTCTTTAATTTTGTATCCTTGATATAAATAATCAAATTATGTTGAAAGGAAATAAACCAGATCAGGGAATGTCAGATATGTGGCGATACGATCCATCTAACTGGATATGGGGGATATTTTATTTCAATAAAAAAGATAAAAGAATTTTTCCACCTAAAAGGTCGAGAATGATGGGGTTAACAATAAACTTTGCAAATCCTTATTCAATAGGGGCTTTTGTAGCAATTATTATTCCGTTGTTCTTTTAAATGAGTTTATGAA
>CAJCJB010000108.1 GCA_903970545.1 Candidatus Saccharimonadota bacterium
ACTCGTGCTTGAAGCAAACCAACATGTGCTCGAAGGACACCAACCAGTACTCGAAGGACACCAACCAGTACTCGAAGCAAGCCAACTCGTGCTCGAAGCAAGCCAACTCGTGCTCGAAGCAAACCAACATGTGCTCGAAGGACACCAACCAGTACTCGAAGCAAACCAACTCGTGCTCGAAGCAAACCAACCAGTGCTTGAAAAAAACTAAGCTGTGTGCAAAAAGCAAAGACACCCCTGCTAAGGATGTCTCTGTTTGTATGGCATTAATGGTTAATTACCGCTACTTATCATCATACATTCTTAGGTTAAGCGGTGTTTTACCGTCAGTAATGATAATCTTTTCGTTAGGAGACTCCGCCAGTGCTTTCATCACATCCAACGATTTGTATTTAATCATCATCGGTGTTATGGTAGAGTTTAAGATTTAAGTTTGAATTACTCCGTTACTGTTGTTTGGTAATTCATCTGAAAACGTTTACCGGTGTTTTGTTTTCAAACGGACTATCATCCTTACAACCTGCTTTACAAAAGCCGTGCCAAACTTTTTAAATCACTAAAAATTAACAAGTGTTAACTTTAGCGGAAATAATAAAATAGAATGAAAAGAAAACTATTTCTTTACTGCTTTATCTTTAAACACGGTGATAGTTCTACCGGGAGACATAAGTAAAGGTATTTGCGCCCAGTCTTTATACTTGGCAACCAATTCATCTTTTTTAGATTCATCAGTTGCTGCAGTTTTCATGTCAAGAAAATACTGACGGAAATTATCTATTACTTCCATACCACCAACAGCACCATGCCCGGGTATTATATAATGAATATCAAACTGTTTAGGCAACATATCAAAAGCAGCTAAATAACCATCAGGGTCTGCCACACCAAAAAGTGCAGGAACTTGTTTATTTAAAATTACATCTCCGCCAAACAACATTTTTCTTTTGTGCAAATACACCATCACATCACTCGCAGTGTGTATGTTTTGGGCAAGGTTAATAATGGTTGCCGTATCATCACCCATTTTAATATCCATTTTAGTGGGTAACCAAAGGGTTGGCAACACTTCTTTGTCAGCTTCTTTCATCCAAAACTCTTTGGTGTAATTACCGCCTACAAGTATACTTTGTCCTTTATAGAATTTATTTCCCTTCGTGTGGTCGGGGTGAAAATGTGTATTAATAACCAAAATAGGTTTTTTACCTGCCAGTTGTAGTACTTGTTTAGATAATTGTTCGGCTGCATCATCCTGTTTGGTATCAATAACAATTACTAAACTATCAGAAACCAGTATGCCACTGTTACCGCCGCCACCTAAAACAAGGGTAAGGTCTTTATCATACTGCACGGTGGTTACCTGTTTCATCTTATTCATAAAAGGGCGAAGGTATATCATATATAGGGTTGCACCTACGGCAACTAATACCAAAACCACTATGCCAATCCATTTAAATATTTTCTTAATCATTTTTATATGTGTTTAATTTTTGGCTAAATTAGTAATTACTATTATTTATATAACTAAAGGTTTTGTACTTTCTTTTATCTGTTATCAATTAATCTGATAAATTGACTTTCTTTGTCGATTGGTTTATGAACCCTAAGGTAAAATCTATATTACAGTTGGTATTGTTTGCCGCTATTGGGGTGTTTTTGGTTTGGCTATCTATACACAATATCCCTGCTAAAGACATTGAAACCACCAAGCAATCTTTTAGAGATGCCAATTATTTAATTGTAGCTGTTTCCGCTCTCATTAGTATTTTAGCTCATGTTGTACGCGCCTGGCGCTGGAATATGCTTATGCAACCCATCGGGCACAGTATTTCATTTAAGAATTCCTTTGCTGCCGTAATGATTGGTTACATGGTAAACTATGCCGTGCCCCGTGCCGGAGAGCTTAGCCGTTGCGGTGTTGCAGCTAAGTATGAAAAGATACCTTTTGCTGCTGCTTTAGGAACTGTAATTACAGAACGTATTGTAGACTTAATTTTATTGTTGGTTTTATTCTTTATAACACTTGCCGCCCAGTTTAAAGAATTGACGGGTTTAACAAACCTGTATGTATTGCAACCATTATCTGCCAAACTTAGTGGACTGGCAAACAATAAAATGTATTTGATGCTTATTATTAGTATTCTGATTGCTTTCATAGGGGGGTTATTTATGTTCAGAAAAAGGATAAAATCTATTTTAAGCGGAAAGATTGGTGGTTTACTAAAAAGTTTTGGCGATGGGTTGAAGTCTATCAAAGATTTAAAAAGCCCTGGCTTGTTTATATTTCAAAGTGTGCTAATATGGATACTCTATTTTTTAAGCCTGTATGTTTGCTTTTTTTGCTTTCCTGAAACTAGTGTGTTAGGGCTGAAACCAGCCCTATCCGTTATGCTTTTTGGTACTATTGGTGTAATAGTTAGTCCGGGTGGAATAGGTGCTTACCAGTTAATTGCCACACAGGTATTGTTGTTTTATGGTGTTATAAATAATGTTGCCATAGCTTTTCCATGGATTGCATGGGGCGTGCAGTTTATTGCCATATTAGTTATTGGCGGATTATGCTTTTTATTATTACCTTTACTAAACAGCAATCAGGATGATAAGCTACCCGCAAGTACTTCTTAATAAAATTTTAACCAAAGACGCCATTCAAAAACGCGCCAATATTTGGCGTATGTTTAATAAGAAGATTGTTTTTACCAACGGTTGCTTTGATATTCTGCACCAGGGACACATAGATTATTTAAGCAAAGCCCGTGATTTGGGAGGTGCGTTAGTTATAGGATTAAATACGGACGCTTCTGTTAAGCGTTTAAACAAATCTCCCGAAAGACCTATAAACAAAGAACAATCAAGAGCCTTGGTTTTAGCAGCATTGGTTCTGGTTGATGCCGTTGTATTGTTTGACGAAGATACCCCTTATGAATTAATTAAAACTGTTCAACCCGATGTGTTGGTAAAAGGTGCCGATTATAAAGCAGAAGAGGTTGTTGGGTATGATATTGTAAAAGCCCGTGGCGGAGAGGTTATAACGATTGAACTTACCGAAGGCTTTTCAACTACTGAGCTGATTAAAAGAATTAAATCGTAATTTCGGACTCAGAAATTTAAAGCCATAGTGGCAAATCCTCTTAAAAAATTAGCCTCACAAACCGCTGTTTACGGCTTAAGCACTATCTTACCAAGGTTCTTAAATTACTGGTTAGTCCCGTTTTTTACCTACAAGTTTACCAATCCTGCCGATTTTGGTATAAACACAGAGATATACGCTTACATCTCTTTCCTGAATGTTATTCTTACCTATGGCATGGAAACTGCCTTCTTTAATTTTGTAAACAAGAACGAAAACAAGAATATAGTTTATAGCACCGCGCTTATCTCTTTGCTTAGTACAACAACCCTGTTTCTATTAATAGGATTATTCTCGTCAAGGTTTATCGCAACCCAGCTTAATTATGCCAACAATGTCAACTTCATTCAATGGATGGTATTAATTATTGCCAGTGATGCTATTATGGCGATACCCTTTGCCCGATTGCGTGCCGAACAAAAAGCTATCAAGTTTGCAGCTATTAAGATTGCTAATATACTGGTGAATATTGGTGTGAATGTTTTCTTTATTCATTTCTGTAAGAATGCCCATGAGAATGATATAGCAAATCAAACAACATCTACACTTGGTGGCTTATATAACCCCGAAATAGGAATTGGTTACGCCTTTCTTGCTAATTTGATTGCCAATATTTTTAGTCTGTTGCTCCTAACAAAAGAATTTATTGGCTTTTCTTTTTCGTTTGATAAAACCCTTTGGTTGCAAATGCTAAAGTATGCGCTCCCTTTACTAATAGTGGGTTTAGCAGGAATGATAAATGAAACATTTGACCGTATTATTTTAAAGAAATTATTACCCGCGGATATTGGTATGCATGAGTTGGGAGTATATGGTGCTTGTTATAAGATATCTATTCTCATGACTATTTTTATTCAGGCGTTTAAGTTTGCCGCAGAACCTTTCTTTTTTAGTCATGCAAAAAATGAAGATTCAAGAAAACTGAACGCTTTAGTGATGAAGTACTTTATCATCTTCTGCTCTTTCTTGTTTCTGGCAACCATGATGAACATTACCTGGATAAAGTATTTTGTGAGTGAGAATTATTGGGCAGGTCTTCATGTAGTACCCATTTTATTATTGGCTAATTTGTTTTTAGGTATTTATTATAACCTGTCGGTTTGGTATAAGTTAACTGGACAAACAAAATTCGGGGCATATATTACTTTGTTAGGTGCAGCCATTACACTTATTATAAACTTTGCTTTTATTCCAACATACAGTTATATGGCTTCTGCCTGGGCTACCCTTCTTTCTTATGCAAGCATGATGGTGGTTTCGTATTTCCTGTCTCAAAAATATTATAAAACTAATTACAACCTACGCAGCTTTTTTTTCTTTTTCGGTTTTGCTTTGGTATTCTATTTTGTTTCTTTGCTTTGGCAAGGGCGTTTATCTTCTATTATAGAATTAGTATTAAATAATATTTTGCTTTTAGTTTATTGCTGGTTGTTTATTAAATTTGAACTCCCAAATTTTAAAAGATTAAATGCTGCCGGTTAAAATCATAAATAAAAGTAAGCATGTGCTGCCAAACTACGCTACTCAACAAAGTGCGGGGATGGATTTACGCGCAGAACTTACTGCGCCAATAGAATTAAAACCTTTGCAACGCGCTTTGGTTCCAACGGCTTTGTTTATTGAGTTGCCGCAGGGTTACGAAGCACAAATCCGTTCGCGTAGCGGCTTAGCATTTAAAAACGGAATAAGTGTTTTAAACTCGCCCGGAACTATTGATGCCGATTACCGCGGAGAAATAAAAGTAATTTTAGTGAATCTCTCTGGCGAAACATTTATTATTAATGATGGCGAGCGCATTGCACAAATGATAATTGCTAGACACGAAACTGTAGAATGGAAAGTGGTGGATGCACTTGAAGACACTATTCGCGGCGAAGGTGGTTTTGGACATACCGGAAAGAAATAACATCCTTTATTAATTATGAAAACAGTTGATTCTATAAATTTTAAAAATGAACGTGCTGTAATACGTGTCGACTTTAACGTTCCTTTAAACGAGCAGTTTGAAGTAACTGATGAAACCCGTATTCGAGCTGCTATATCGACTATTAAAAAGATTTTGAAAGATGGTGGAAGCGTTGTTTTGATGTCGCATTTAGGAAGGCCGAAAGATGGACCAAGTGATACCTTTTCATTAAAGCATATCGTGAAGAATGTTTCTGCTGCTTTAGGAGTTGAGGTAAAGTTTGTAAACGATTGCATTTCTGATGAAGCGTTTAAAACTTCTTCTGCTTTAAAAGCTGGAGAAGTTTTGTTGCTGGAGAATTTGCGTTTCTATAAAGAAGAAGAAAAAGGAGACGATGCTTTTGCACAAAAATTAGCCAAGCACGGAACGGTATATGTAAACGATGCTTTCGGTACCGCACACCGTGCCCATGCCTCCACAACTATCATTGCTAATTACTTTAACGAAGCGCACAAGTGTTTTGGTTATGTAATGGCGGGTGAGGTGGCAAGTATTGGTAAAGTTTTAAATGATTCTGAAAAACCTTTTACGGCCATTATTGGCGGAGCCA
>CAJCJB010000109.1 GCA_903970545.1 Candidatus Saccharimonadota bacterium
ATCCTCGTTCCACAACTTGGGATTCTTCGCAATAAAATTATTCATCATATCAATGCACTCCCGGCTGTTCAGGTCTATCACCTCAACCCCGTGAGACTGCATAAACTCTTTAGCACCCGGAAACGTTTTAGACTCGCCTGCATATACTTTCTTAATACCAAACTGAACAACTGCGCCAGCACATAAGTAACAGGGCATTAAGGTAGAATACAAAACAGTTCCTTTATAATTGCCTACACGTCCTGCATTACGCAAACAATCTATCTCGGCATGCGTCATGGGGTCATTATCCTGCACACGTTTGTTATGCCCTCGCCCTACTATCTTTCCGTCTTTTACCAGCACACTGCCAATAGGAATTCCTTTTTCACTTAAACCTGTCTTAGCCTCATCAATAGCGGCTTTCATAAACTCATCCATGCCTTTGTGGTATTATTTAGGAAGGTAAAATTATAATTAAATTTTATACCTGTGCACTATTCAACTATTAATTGTATTAATAAAGAAGGCTATATTTGAACCCTAATTATAAATTATGAAAAGGATATTTATAGGAATTACCGCTTGCATTATATTAACTTCTTGCGGTAACCATACCAAAACAACTGATAAAACGGAAGCCATGTCAAACGACGATTCTTTATTCGATAATTTTAAGCAACAGTTTGTGGATGACCTCTGGAAAATGTATCCAAGCTGGGCAAGCAGTCAGGGTTATCACAAGTACGATAGCTTATTGGTTGTACCAAATGAAGAGAGTCGTGCTAAAGAACTTGCTTTCTGTAAGTCAGTTGAGTTGATGCTAAAAATAGTTGATTTATCAAAGCTGTCGGATAATAACAAGACTGATTATTATATGATAGAGAATCAGTTAAATACTACTGAATGGGCTATTAACAGTTGTAAAGCTTATGAGTGGAATCCTTCTGTGTATAATGTTTGTGGGGAGTTTGCCGAGATGCTGAATAACAATTATGATACCTTACCTATGCGTCTGCATAATTTTTATTTAAAGATGCAGAACATACCGGCTTACTATGAAGCCGCTAAAAAGAACATTAAGAATCCTACGAAAGAGCATACGCAGTTAGCGATTGACCAGAACCTTGGCGGAGTATCCGTATTTGAAAAAGATTTGGAAGATGCGCTTAAAAAAGACAACACTAAAAAAGAAATTGCCGATGGCATTCGTGCACGCGCCAAAGAAGCCGTTGCAGCTATTAAAGGTTTTGCCGATTGGTTGAAGAATTTAAAAAATGAAACCCCTCGCAGTTTCCGTTTAGGTAAAGAACTGTATGCAAAGAAATTTGAGTACGATATTCAGTCGGGCTACACGGCAGATGAAATCTATAAGAAAGCATTAGAGCATAAAGAAGAACTGCATAAGCAGATGTTTGAACTAACCAAACAGCTTTGGAGCAAATACCTTGCCGATAAGAAAATGCCCGAGAACAAACTGGAAGCTATTAAGATGATGATTGACAAATTATCTTTAAAACATGTAGCCGCCGATTCATTCCAGATAGCTATAGAACAGCAGATACCTAAATTGGTTGAGTTCATTAAACAAAAAGACTTAATTTATATAGACCCATCCAAGCCTTTGGTGGTGCGCAAAGAGCCGGCTTATATGGCAGGCGTGGCAGGTGCTTCTATTAGTGCTCCCGGTCCGTATGATAAGAACGGAAATACCTATTATAACGTGGGCAGCCTTAGCGGATGGGACAAAGACAAAGCCGAAAGTTACCTACGCGAATACAACCACTACATCTTACAAATATTAAACATACACGAGGCTATCCCTGGGCATTACACCCAGCTGGTTTACTCCAATCAGTCGCCAAGTATTATTAAAGCCATACTAGGCAATGGCGCCATGATAGAAGGTTGGGCGGTTTATACCGAGCGCATGATGCTGGAAAGCGGTTATGGCAACAACGAACCCGAAATGTGGCTTATGTATTATAAATGGAACTTGCGCGCTACCTGCAATACCATTTTAGATTATGGCGTACACACTAAAGAGATGAGTAAAGAAGATGCCATGCATTTGCTTATTGACGAAGCCTTTCAGCAAAAAGCAGAAGCCGAAGGTAAATGGAAACGCGTATCGGTTACACAGGTACAGTTAACTTCTTACTTTACGGGCTATACTGAGATATACGACTTTAGGGAAGAACTCAAAAAGAAAATGGGCGATAAGTTTAACCTGAAACAGTTTCATGAGAAATTCCTGAGCTATGGAAGCGCACCCGTTAAGTATATTAAACAACTCATGTTAGCCGATAGCACTTATATCAAGTAACATTTAGCATTCAACATTTAAAACAAACTGTAAGTGGCAACCAATTTAAAAAACCTATCAAAAACAGAAGGCAGCCAAGTACCTTCGGCAAAGCAAATGAAGTTTGCCATTGTGTATGCCGAGTGGAACAGCCGGGTAACCGATGCCCTGAAAAACGGCGCCATAAAAACGCTGCTCAAGCACGGAGCCGATAAAAAGAACATACACCTGCATGCCGTTCCGGGTAGCTTTGAACTTACGCTGGGTGCACAAATTGTAGCCGAGCGTTGCGATGCCGATGCCATCATTTGCCTGGGATGTATAATACAAGGCGAAACAAGGCATTTCGATTTTATTTGCGATGCCGTAGCCAACGGTATTACCCAGCTAAACATAAAATACAACAAGCCCTTTATTTTTGGCGTACTTACCACCAACAACCAAAAGCAGGCTATGGACAGAGCCGGAGGCAAGCATGGCAACAAAGGAGACGAAGCTGCCATTACCGCCATTAAGATGGTGCATTTAAAGGAGAGTATTTCATAATAAAGTTAAGCCTACAGACTTAAATAAAGTTAATTACCCTGTGTTTAGATATACAACAGGCTGAAGTGCTATTAACCATGACTAACACATGCTTTGTCATCGCTAAGATGAATATTGCCTAGCAAACACACGCATTGCCTATGCAAACACTCATGTTGTCATCGCTAACACGAATGTTGCCTAGATAAGCACGCACTTAGTCTAGACTAAGTATAAACGTTGTCATCACTAACATGAACGTTGTCTAGACAAATACTAACATTGTCATCACTAATGCACATATTGCCTAGACTAGTAGTTATATTACCACGGTCGAAACACAAAATAAAGAGAAAACCTCATTAAAACCATTGCATGCAAGTCGTGCGGTGGTTTTTTTTTTTGGAAGAAGATAAAAAGTTGGAAATATAGAATATTTTTGAAAAATGTTACAAAAAGAGAAAATAAATTGTTGTGCGAAATAATAATTTAATTACCTTTGCCGTCCCCTAAAAAGGGAATAATTAAAAAATAGTAGCGAAACAATAGTAAAATAAGCTAATACAACCGATTAAAGATGCCAACTATACAGCAATTAGTAAGAAAAGGAAGGTCGACAGATGAGAATAAGAGCAAATCTGCGGCTTTAAACTCATCTCCACAACGCAGGGGCGTATGTACCCGTGTGTATACCACAACGCCTAAAAAGCCTAACTCGGCTTTGCGTAAGGTAGCCAAGGTTCGTTTAACCAACCAACAAGAAATTATTGCTTATATCCCGGGTGAGGGGCATAATTTGCAAGAGCACAGTATCGTTTTGGTACGTGGTGGTCGTGTAAAAGATTTACCGGGTGTACGTTACCACATTGTTCGCGGTGCTTTAGATACTGCGGGTGTTGACGGAAGAAAGCAACAACGCTCTAAATACGGTGCTAAACGTCCTAAAGCAGGAGCTCCTGCAGCAGCAGCAAAAAAGAAATAAAATAATATCAGTATAGAATAAAATGAGAAAGAGTAAAGCCAAAAAAAGATATTTGTTGCCAGACCCAAAGTTTAATGACACGATTGTAACCCGTTTCATTAATAACTTAATGTATAGTGGCAAAAAAACTACTGCATCTACTATTTTTTATGATGCCATTGAAATTGTAGCTAAACGTACCAACGAAGATGGTATCGAAGTTTTTCGTAAAGGCTTAGCTAATGTTACTCCACAGGTTGAGGTTAAATCTCGCCGTGTAGGTGGTTCAACTTTCCGAATTCCTTCTGAGGTTCGTCCGGAGCGCAAAATGGCTTTGGCTATGACTTGGATGGTAGGTTATTCTCGTAAACGTAACGAAAAATCAATGGCTTTAAAATTAGCCGGAGAAATTATCGCTGCTTCTAAAGAAGAGGGTGCTGCATTTAAGAAGAAAGAAGATGTGCACCGTATGGCAGAAGCTAACAAAGCATTTTCACATTTCCGTTTCTAGTATAAAAAAATAAAGAATAATAAAATGAGCGATTTAGCATATACAAGGAACATAGGGATTGTCGCCCACATTGACGCAGGTAAGACAACAACTACCGAGCGTATTCTTTATTATACCGGTGTTAACCACAAAATAGGTGAGGTGCACGATGGTGCGGCTACTATGGATTGGATGGTACAGGAGCAAGAGCGTGGTATCACAATTACATCTGCTGCAACCACTTGTTTTTGGAAATACAGAAACAACCAATATAAAATTAATATTATTGATACCCCGGGTCACGTGGATTTTACCGTTGAGGTAAATCGTTCCTTACGTGTACTTGATGGATTAGTGTTTTTATTCTCTGCGGTTGATGGTGTTGAGCCTCAATCTGAAACAAACTGGCGTTTAGCCGATAATTACGAAGTAAGCCGTATTGGTTTCGTAAATAAAATGGATCGCTCTGGTGCTGATTTCTTAGCGGTTGTAAAACAAGTAAGAGATATTTTAGGCGGTAACGCAATTCCTTTACAAATACCTATTGGTGCTGAAGAGCATTTTACCGGTGTGGTTGATTTAATCAACTTCCGCGGAATGGTTTGGAACGAAGAAGATAAAGGTATGACTTACAAAGTTGTTCCTATTCCTGATGATTTAGTTGCAGAAGCAACTGAGTGGAGAGAGAAAATGTTAGAAGCCGTTTCTGAATTTGATGATAAAATCATGGAGAAGTTTTTTGAAGCTCCTGAAACTATTACCGAAGCAGAAGTTTTAGCAGCTTTACGTAAAGCTTGTTTGGCAAATAAAATTGTTCCTATGGTTTGCGGTTCATCTTTCAAAAACAAAGGTGTACAAACCATGTTGGATTTGGTGATGGAATTAATGCCATCTCCTTTAGATAAACACAACATTACAGGTACTAACCCTGATACCGGCGAAGAGTTATCTCGTAAGCCAAGTGTTAGTGAGCCTTTTACAGCTTTAGCATTTAAAATTGCGACCGATCCTTTTGTTGGTCGTTTATGCTTCTTCCGTGCCTATTCTGGTCGTTTAGATGCAGGTTCTTATGTATTAAACACCCGTAGCGGAAACAAAGAGCGTATTTCGCGTATATTCCAAATGCATGCCAACAAACAAAATGCTATTGATTTTATCGAGGCAGGAGATATTGGTGCGGCAGTAGGATTTAAAGATATTAAAACAGGTGATACCCTGTGTGATGAAAAACACCCAATGGTGCTTGAGGCAATGAACTTCCCTGAGCCCGTAATTGGTGTGGCTATCGAGCCTAAAACACAAGCTGACTTAGATCGTTTGGGTGTATCATTAAACAAATTAGCTGAAGAAGATCCTACTTTCCGTGTTAAAACTGACCAAGATTCAGGTCAAACTATTATCAGCGGAATGGGTGAGCTTCACTTAGAAATTATTGTTGACCGCTTGAAACGTGAGTTTAAAGTGGAAGTTAACCAGGGTGCTCCTCAGGTTGCTTATAAAGAGGCTATTGCATCTAAAACAAATCACCGCGAGGTTTACAAAAAACAAACCGGTGGTCGTGGTAAATTTGCTGATATCAACATTGAAATAGGACCTATTGATGCAGATTGGGATGTAGCTAAAAACGGCGAATTACAATTTGTGAATGAAATTACAGGAGGTAATATCCCTCGTGAATTTATACCTGCTGTTGAAAAAGGATTTAAAGCCTCTTTAGCAAATGGTGTATTAGCAGGTTACCCGCTACAAAGTTTAAAAGTAGTATTAAACGATGGTTCTTACCACAACGTTGACTCGGATGCTTTATCATTTGAAATTTGTGCGCGTTCTGCTTATCGTGAGGCGTTACCAAAATGTAAGCCGGTATTGCTTGAGCCTATCATGAAAGTGGAGGTTTTAACACCTGAGCAAAACATGGGTGATGTGGTTGGCGATTTAAACCGTCGTCGTGGGCAAATTGAAGGAATGGATAGCAAAGGAAAAGCACAGGTTATCAAAGCAAAAGTTCCATTATCTGAAATGTTTGGTTATGTAACTCAGTTACGTACTTTAACTTCAGGTCGTGCAACTTCAACGATGGAATTTGATCATTACGCAGAAGCTCCTGCTAACGTAGCGGCTGATGTTATTGCAAAAGCAAAAGGTAAAACAGAAAAAGTATAATATTTCAATATAAAGATGAGCAACCAAAGAATAAGAATTAAATTAAAATCATACGACTTCAACTTAGTTGACAAGTCGGCTGAGAAAATTGTGAAAACAGTTAAAATGACCGGAGCCGTTATTAACGGACCTATTCCTTTACCTACTCACAAACGTGTATTTACTGTATTGCGTGCACCACACGTAAATAAAAAAGCGCGTGAGCAGTTCCAAGTTTGTACGTATAAAAGGTTGTTAGACATCTACAGCTCATCATCAAAAACAGTTGATGCGTTGATGAAGCTTGAATTGCCAAGCGGTGTAGAAGTTGAGATTAAAGTTTAGGTACACCACCAAATCTGAAAACAGTAGAACATAACACAATAAAATAAATAGTAATAAAAAACAAAAATGTCAGGATTAATTGGTAAAAAAATAGGAATGACCAGCTTTTTTGATGCCTCTGGAAAGTATATTCCATGCACAGTAATTGAAGCGGGTCCTTGCGTTGTTACGCAAGTAAAAACCAAAGACCATGACGGCTATGAAGCACTGCAACTTGCTTTTGATGAAAAGAAAGAGAAGCACACTTCGATGGCTATGAAAGGGCACTTTGAAAAAGCAAAAACAACACCTAAGCGTAAGGCTTTAGAGTTTAAACACTTTGAAGATGCTAAAAACATAGGTGATGTTGTAACGGTTGAACTTTTTGCAGAAGGAGATTTTGTGGATGTTTCCGGTACTTCTAAAGGTAAAGGTTTTCAGGGTGTTGTGAAACGCCACGGTTTTGGTGGAGTTGGTGGTTCAACGCATGGTCAGCATGACCGTCAGCGTGCACCGGGTTCATTAGGAGCGTCTTCAGAACCTGCTCGTGTATTTAAAGGTATGCGTATGGCAGGTAGAATGGGTGGAACTAAAATAAAAATGCAAAACCTGAAAGTAGTTAAAGTTATTGCCGAAAAAAACCTGCTTATCGTTAAAGGTTCGGTAGCCGGTGCAACAGGTTCATACGTAACAATAGAGAAGTAATCATGCAAGCAGAAATATTAAATATAAGCGGCAAGAAAACCAGCAAAAAAGCTGAGTTAGCTGATGCCATTTTTAACGCAGAGCCAAACGATCATTGTATTTACTTAGATGTAAAACAATTTTTGGCTAATCAACGTCAGGGAACACACAAATCAAAAGAGCGTGCTGAAATTCACCGTACAACCAAAAAGCTTAAACGCCAAAAAGGTACAGGTGGAGCTCGTGCAGGTTCTATGAAATCGCCTCTATTTATTGGTGGTGGTCGTGCTTTTGGTCCTCGTCCTCGTGATTATTCTTTCAAACTGAATAAAAAAGTAAAAGTTGTGGCTCGTATCTCTGCTTTAACGTATAAAGCAAAAGATAACGCTATCACTATTGTTGAAGACTTTAATTTTGAAGCTCCTAAAACAAAAAATTACAGCGATTTACTTACCAATTTGAATTTGACAGGCAAAAAAACCCTTTTGGTATTGCCTGAGCATAATAAGAATGTGTATTTATCTGCCAGAAATTTACAAGGTGCTAAAGTTGTAAATGCTACAGATATTAACACATATGATATACTGAATGCAGGTAATGTAATTATTGCAGAAGGTTCTTTAAAAGTAATTGAAAACATTTTAAGCTAAGAAAATGCAAGCATTAGTAAAACCCATTATAACAGAAAAATATACTGCACAGGCTGATAAATTTAATCGCTATGGATTTGTAGTAGATAAAAGAGCTAACAAACTGGAGATTAAATCTGCGGTAGAGAAATTGTATGGTGTTAGCGTTATTGATATCAATACACAGCAGTATGTGGGCAAAGTAAAAACCCGCAACACCACGCAGGGAGTAGCTATAGGAAGAGTAAATCGTAATAAAAAAGCGGTTGTTACTCTGAAAGAAGGAGATAAAATAGATTTTTACGCAAGTATATAATTTTTAAGTAAAAAGAAAATGGCACTAAAAAAATTCAGACCACTAACCCCAGGACAACGCTTTAAGTTGGTTGGCGATTTCGCTGAAATTACAACTAATATACCGGAGAAAAGTCTTATTGCTACCCAAACACGTTCGGGTGGACGTAACGACAGCGGTAAAATGACCATGCGTTACATGGGCGGTGGACATAAAAAACAATACCGTATTATTGATTTTAAAAGAGATAAAGACGGAGTTCCTGCAACTGTAAAAACAATTGAGTACGATCCAAACCGTACGGCTCGTATTGCTTTATTACATTATAAAGACGGAGAAAAGCGTTATATCATTGCACCTAATGGTTTGCAAGTTGGTGCTACACTTATGTCTGGCAAAACTGCAACTCCTGAAGTTGGAAATACCATGCTATTAAGTGATGTTCCATTAGGTACCATCATCCACAATATTGAATTACGTCCCGGTCAAGGTGCTGCATTAGCTCGTAGTGCGGGTTCTTATGCGCAATTAAATGCCCGCGAAGGAAAATATGCTGTATTAAGTATGCCTTCAGGTGAGGTTCGTATGATTTTGGTTACTTGCAAAGCTACTATTGGTGCGGTTTCTAACCCCGACCATAGCTTGGAAGTATCTGGTAAAGCCGGTCGTAACCGTTGGTTAGGTCGTCGTCCCCGTACTCGTGCTGTAGCTATGAACCCGGTTGATCATCCAATGGGTGGTGGTGAAGGTAGAGCATCAGGTGGACACCCGCGCTCTCGCAAAGGTTTAAAAGCAAAAGGCTTGAAAACGCGTTACCCTAAAAAAGCTTCCAGTAAACATATTATAGAAAGAAGAAAGAAATAATTAATCGTTTAATGGTTCCGTAAGGAATTTCAGAACAAAAAAGAAAAACATGGCAAGATCATTAAAAAAAGGACCTTTTATCGACCACAACGTTGCAGAGAAAGTTGAGAAGATGGATAAAAGCGGTAAAAAATCAGTTATTAAAACCTGGGCTCGTCGTTCAACTATTCCACCGGAATTTGTTGGGCACACATTTGCTGTGCATAACGGAAACAAATTTGTTCCGGTTTATGTAACAGAAAACATGGTAGGGCATAAGTTAGGTGAGTTTTCTCCTACACGTATATTCAAAGGCCACGCCGGTCACAATAAAAAGTAATAATATTTAGATAATAAAACAATGGGCAAAAGAAAAAGATTAGTGGCTGAAGCGCGCAAAGAGGAAAACAAAACCTCTTATTTTGCGAAGCTTAACAGCTGTCCGACATCTCCGCGCAAAATGCGTATGGTATCTGATTTAATACGTGGAAAAGAAGTTTATTTAGCTTTAAACATACTTAAATATAACACCAAACATCCTGCAAAACGTTTAGAAAAACTATTAACCTCTGCCATTGCTAACTACGAGCAAAAAACAGGTACGAGACCTGATGAGAATAGTCTTTTTGTAAATGAGATTATGGTTGACAGCGCTTTGATGACAAAACGTATGTTGCCTGCACCACAAGGTAGAGCTTACCGCATGAGAAAACGCTCAAATCACGTAACATTAGTAATAGGTTCAAAAAAAACAAAATAAAGAATGGGACAAAAATCAAACCCGATAGGTTTACGCTTAGGCATCATTAAAGGATGGGATTCTAATTGGTATGGAGGAAAAGATTTTTCTGACAAATTAGTTGAAGATACAAACCTTCGTAAATATCTTAGAGCTCGTTTGCCAAAAAGCAGCGTTTCTAAAATTGTTATTGAACGTACGTTGAAACTTATTACAGTTACTATACATACTGCACGTCCGGGAATTATTATCGGAAAAGGCGGTAAAGATGTTGATAAACTTAAAGAAGAGTTAAAGAAAATTACTAAAAAGGAAGTTCAGATAAACATATTTGAAATTAAACGCCCTGAGCTTGATGCACGTTTAGTTGCTGATAGCATTGCGCGCCAAATTGAAGGACGTATTTCTTATCGTCGTGCTTCTAAAATGGCTATTGGTTCTACCATGCGTATGGGTGCCGAAGGGATTAAAATTAAAGTATCTGGCCGTTTGCAAGGTGCTGAGATTGCCCGTTCTGAGTGGTATAAAGAAGGAAGAACACCTTTGCATACTTTCCGTGCGGATATTGATTATGCATTAGGTGAAGCGCTTACTTCTTACGGATTAATTGGTGTTAAAGTTTGGATTTGCAAAGGGGAGATTTACGGAAAACGTGATTTATCTCCAAACCAAACATCGGCAAAAGATAATAAGCCAGGTGGTGATAGAAATGACCGTCATGATAAAAGAGGTCCGAAATTTGGTGATAGAAAGCCACGTAAAGAAAGAGAAGATAAATAGGATAAATAATTAAAAAGTAAGAAGTTAAAATTTAAAAGACTTTTGAATTATAAATTATAAATTTTAAATTGTATTATGTTACAGCCAAAGAGAACAAAGCATAGAAAAATGCACAAAATGAAAATGAAAGGCAACGCCAAACGTGGCGATCAATTGGCCTTTGGTTCATTTGGCATTAAAGCAACGCAAGGATGCTGGGTTACTGCCCGTCAGATTGAAGCTGCCCGTGTTGCTATTACCCGTTTTATGAAACGTGAAGGACAAGTTTGGATTCGTATATTCCCTGACAAACCTATTACTAAAAAGCCTGCAGAGGTACGTATGGGTAAAGGTAAAGGTGCTCCTGAATTATGGGTTGCTCCGGTAAAACCAGGACGTATTATTTTTGAAGCAGAAGGTGTTCCGATGGAAACTGCTAAAGAAGCATTGCGTTTAGCGGCTCAAAAATTACCTATCGTTACTAAATTTATTGTAAGAAGAGATTACGCAGAAGAAAAAGCAGTTTAAACTTCGAATTTAAAAGAAAATGAAACAAAAAGATATAGAAGCCCTTACCCTTGTAGAATTAAGAGAAAAGGTGCAAGAAGAAAAAGCTACCCTAAACAAAATGAAAATGGGGCATAAAACGGCTGCGGTTGAAAACCCAATGACTTTGCGTACTACACGTAAGTTAGTTGCCCGTTTAAGCACAGAGCTTACTAAAAAAAGTAAAGCAACTAAATAATTTATTGAACAAGATTGAAAATGGAAAATAAAACAGTAACAGAAAGCGCAGAAGCAACCAGAAACTTTAGAAAAGAAAAAGTGGGTGTGGTAAAAAGTAACAAAATGGAGAAATCTATTGTGGTTGCGGTTGAGCGTAAAGTAAAACATGCTAAATACGGTAAGTTTTTGAAAAAGACTTCTACGTTTGTGGCACATGATGAAAAGAACGAGTGTACTATTGGTGATACCGTTCGTATTATGGAAACACGCCCTTTGAGCAAAACAAAAAACTGGCGTTTAGTTGAAGTAATTGAAAAAGCTAAGTAATAAATAGATATGAGAATTGAGACTAAGAGATATTAGACTCAAACTTTATAAAATAAAAGAAAAATGGTACAAAACGAGTCAAGATTAGCAGTAGCAGATAACAGCGGAGCCAAAGAGGTGCTTGTTATACGTGTATTGGGCGGAACTAAAAAACGCTATGCTTCTGTAGGAGATAAAATTGTAGTTACTGTAAAACATTCTTTACCTTCCGGTAACGTAAAAAAAGGAACTGTTTCTAAAGCAGTGGTAGTACGTGTTAAAAAAGAAATCAGCCGTCCGGATGGTTCTTATATACGTTTTGATGATAACGCTTGTGTATTGCTAAATGCTACAGATGAGTTACGCGGAACACGTATTTTTGGACCGGTTGCGAGAGAATTGCGCGAGAAACAATACAGCAAAATTATTTCATTAGCACCAGAAGTGCTTTAATTATAAGTGAACATGGCAGAGAAAAAATTCAAATTGAAAAAAGGAGATTTAGTCAGAGTAATTTCTGGCGAGTCTAAAGGACAAGAAGGTAAAATTCTTGAAATAAATACTAAGAAAGACCGTGTGTTGGTAGAAGGTGCAAACATGATATCAAAACACACCAAACCAAATGCAAAGAATACAAACGGTGGTATTGTAAAGCAGGAGGGAAGCGTTCACATTTCTAATGTGATGCTTGTTGAAGACGGTAAAACTGTTCGTATTGGCAGACAAGCTGATGAGAAAACAGGTAAGCTGGTAAGAATTTCTAAAAAAACAAAAGAAGTAATTAAGTAAGATGGCAACAACTAACTATATACCAAGGCTTAAAACCAGGTACAAAGCCGAGATAGTTCCGGCACTAAAAGATCAGTTTAAATACAGCAGCGTAATGCAAGTTCCTAAATTGGAGAAGATTTGCATTAACCAAGGTGTAGGCGAAGCGGTATCTGATAAAAAGATGATTGAGAACGCAGTAAAAGAAATGACTACTATCACAGGTCAGAAAGCGGTACCAACCTATTCTACTAAAGATATATCTAACTTTAAATTACGTAAAGGAGTTGCTATTGGTGTACGTGTTACACTACGTGGCAACACTATGTATGAGTTCTTAGATCGTTTAGTATCTGCCTCTCTACCTCGTATCCGCGATTTTAAAGGTATTAAACCTACAGGTTTTGATGGACATGGTAACTACACCTTAGGTATTCCTGAGCAAATTATCTTCCCTGAGATTGATATTGATAAAGTAAGCAAACTTAACGGTATGGATATTACCTTTGTAACCTCTGCCGGAAACGACGACGAAGCAAAAGCATTATTAACAGAATTTGGATTTCCTTTTAAAAAATAATAAAATAAGAGAATAGAATGGCAAAAGAATCAATGAAAGCCCGCGAGGTGAAGCGTAAAAAGGTAGCTGAGTTATATGCTGTAAGGCGTAAAGAACTTAAAGATGCCGGCAACTATGAAGGGTTACAACTGTTACCCCGCAACGCAAGCCCTATAAGACAACGTAACCGTTGCAAACTTACAGGCCGCCCACGTGGTTACATGCGCACCTTTGGTGTTAGCCGTGTTACCTTCCGCGAAATGGCACTTAACGGTTTAATACCGGGTGTTACTAAGTGCTCTTGGTAAGAGTTTAGCGCAAAGCGTTTATACTATATAGTTTTTTTGGTTGGTTTAACCCATGCGAATAGCATGGGTTTTTTTATTGTGAGTCTCTACTTGAGTGCAGCTAAGATTTTGTATGTTTGTTGATATAAACACTCAAATGGGGTCAGAGTTCAATAACTAAAACATCTAATCATGATAGTTTCAAGAATCTACGAACCAACTGATGACGAAATAATATTTCATTATTGCGACGCAAACACTTTTCATTCGATTTGTACTAATAAAACACTCAGATTAAGTGATTTGTTTTCAATGAATGATTTTCTTGAAATACATTGGGGGTATTCTATTTGGGAAAAAGCGGCAACGGAAATAATTAAAGAAGTTGGTAGAGAATTCTTAGATAAGATTGACGAAGTAATCCATTCTTTCGGATTAAAGGGTTTAATAACTGCTGCTTGCTTTTCAAAAAATGGTGATGTTCTGAGTCAATGGAGAGCATACGCAGATAACGGAAAAGGTTATGCAATTGGATTTAAAGCTAAAGACATTTTACAATTACCAGTTCGTCCTTTAAAGGTATTATATGACGAAGTGGAGCAAATAGCCGAATTAAAGAAAATAATATTAGAAATTAATGAAGCTGAAAAATTAAGGGGAGATAAATTTGAGAGAGACTTTCAAGAGAGTTGTGGTTCTATTCCATTCGATTTGGCTGCATTTAAAAACCCAGCTTTCCAAGAAGAACAAGAAATTCGAATAATACATGTGTTAAGCTTTATAAAAAGTAATAGTTTCCTAAAATTAGTTGACACTGGAGGAACAGCATTTGGAAAAAAAGTGGATGGTAGACCAATTAAGTTTAGAATGAGCGATAACATTCCTGTTGCATTTATAGAAGAAGATTTTTCAAATGAAGGGAAATTAAATCCAATAGTAGAAGTCATTATTGGACCAAAAAATGATGTATTATTGACTGCTATATCAGTATTTTTAGAAACTATTGGGCTTAGTTCAGTTAAAATAAAAAAATCTAAAGCTTCATATCGATAGTTCTATAAGGATTTACCACTAAAAATCCCTGCTTGGAATATTTCTTTCCGTGATGGGAATGCTTCTTTCCATGCTTGGAATGTTTCCTTCCATGCTTGGCATGTTCCTTTCCATGCTTGGCAACTATCTTTAGTATACACTAACGTTTGATTAGTATACACTAACGTTGGTTTAGTATACACTAACGTTTGTTTAGTATACACTAACGTTTGATTAGTATACACTAATGTTTGATTAGTATACACTAACGTTTGATTAAAATACACTAACGTTTGATTAGTATACACTAACGTTTGATTAGTATACACTAAGGTTGGTTTAGTATACAGGCAACTATATTAGATAACACATTCTTTAAAACAGGCAACATTAAGTTTAAGTTAACAAAAGCATAACTTCCGTACTCTTGGAACGTTTCTTTCCATGCTTAGTGTTAGAACGTGGCTTTTGATTATATTTGTTACACGGTGAAGAAAATAGTACTCATTCTTATCATCATTATACCCTCCCCTATCTTTTGGATAGGACTTTGGGCTAAGGGTTTTGCGCAAAACACAGATTCATTATGGAAGGTTTATAACGATAAAAACCAAGTTGATACAACCCGTTTAAGCGCTATACATGCTATTGGAAAAAGCTATGTTAGCAATAAGCCCGATACGGCTATTGTTTTTGGCGAACTGGAATTAAAACTGGCAAATACGCTTCCAGCCAATCGGGCTAAATATTGGGTGGCAGATGCCTATAATCTGATAGGCATAGCAAATAGTTATAAGGGTAATTACCAGAAAGCATTAGACTATTATATAAAAACTTTACCGCTTTATAAAGAATTAAATAATAAATCAGGCATTGCGTTTTGTTATAATAACATGGGCGTTGTTTATCAGTACCAGGCCGATTACCCGAAAGCACTGGATAATTATTTAAAAGCATTACAACTAAGAGAAGAGTTGGGCGATAAACAAGGGCAGGGAAATTGTTATAGTAATATTGGGCTTATATACTGGTATCAATCTAATTATCCCAAAGCATTGGAATGTCATTTCAAAGCATTAAAACTATTAGAAGGCATAAACGATAAAAAAAGCATGGCAAACTGTTACAGTAACATTGGTGCTGTATACGAGAACCAGGCTAATTATAGTAAAACGTTAGAATATGATAGAAAGGCACTAAAAATTTATCAGGAATTAGATAATAAAAGAGGTATGGCAACTTCTTTGGGCAATATGGGAAACGTTTACAAAAATTTAAACGATTATCACAAAGCATTAGATCATTATATAAAATCTTTACAGCTAAGAAAAGTAATTGGCGATAAAGAAGGAGAAGGGATTTGTTATGGTAATATGGGCGACTTGTATAACAGGTTAGCCGATTATAAATTAGCCATTCAGTATTGCGATTCTGAATTGATACTCTGTAAAGCAATTGGGGATATCGAAGGTGTAAGAGAAGCTTATCAAAACTTAGCTATTTCATACAGTAAAACAAACAAATACAAAGACGCTTATGAATATCATGTGAAATTTAAAACATTAACCGACAGCATTTTTAACGCCGATAACAGCAAACAGCTTGGTGATATGAAAACTAAGTTTGAGGTAGATAAAAAAGAGGCAGAACTGAAAATTAAATCAGAAGCAGAACAGGAAAAATTAAAAGCCATTGCAGGTGAAGAAAAGAAAAGACAACAAGTTATAATA
>CAJCJB010000110.1 GCA_903970545.1 Candidatus Saccharimonadota bacterium
CATAGCCCTATTGCTGCATCTACCCTTCCTTTAAATTCATCAGCATAATTGTATAACCCAACCCCTGCTATAATACCGACTCCTATAAATAAGACTAAATAAGAAATATATCCAAGATTAAGCCCAACTACCAAAACAGCAAAAAATAAACCAATATATCCTGTAGATGATTTACTTAAATAGATTGCAATAAGTATCACATAGTTCTGATACGATTTGTATTCATAGCTTTTTTTTCTAATCATGTTTATCATGGATACAAATGCCGCCGGACATAACATAATACCCATTTGAGATGGCTCAAGATAAAATGAGTTTATTCGAGTGTTTTCAGATGTTACAGCTGTGCTTTTATTTACGATAACTCCGATGTTATATATCCATTCATAATTATAACCAGGTTTAAAACCAATTTTAGCTGCAACATATTGAAGTATCCCAATAATTGCAGACCAATAAGCCCAAGTCAAATACATTTTAAACATTTTTTCAACATCCATTTCGTAATATTGAATTACGTAATAATAAAAAGTAGTACTTAACATAACACCTAAAAATATTTTCAAAAATAAAGCCCATTCATTATTTCCCATTAGTACCTGAAAAATACCTATAACAAATGGAATCAAAATAATTTGAAAAGGGGTTTTAGGGAGACCAAATCGATTAAAAAAGAAGGGTAATAATAAAAGAAAAATAAAATAATGAAGATACCCATCAAAGGGTTCCCTAAAAAAAACAATTGATTCTATAAATACAGAAGCGTATATAAGGAAATCTATTAGTTTTTCTCTATTCATTCAAGCTTAATTTATTCATTAATTTTAAGATAAATAGCATTTATCTCCCTAATTATAATCTCTTCCCACATAAAATTTTCTTTTATCTGATTTACGGATATTGCCTTCTTTTGTTCAATCTCTTTAGGATTAGTTTTTATAATCTCAACTATTTTATTTTCAATTTCTTTTTCATTTAAAGGAGACATTAACCAACCGTTAGACTCATTTACCATTACATTTACAGCACCAACATCTGTAGCTAGTATACTACACCCATTTGCCATAGCCTCTAAAATTACATTAGGCATTCCTTCTGCTTGTGAAGGTAAAACAAATGTATCTGTTTGTTGCAGAATTGATTTTATTTTTTCGGCATCACTAATTTTTCCGTGATATATTAGTTGAGTTGAATTAATTTTAAATGCAGCAGGTATCTCTCCTATAAAATGAAATTCAAAATTATGTTTACCAACAAGGTTTTTTAGTGCAGCAGATAGTTCTTTTACGCCTTTACGTATTTCGTATCTTCCTAAAAAAGCAAAACGTAAAGGAGCATTAACTTTTACATTATTTTCATAAATCCAAGACGGCTCTATACCGGCAGGTATTTCAATTATCTTTTCCTTAGAATTAGGGATGTTCTTTAAAATAATATCAGTTATCCCTCCTCCGTAAGAATAGATAAAATCACTGTACTTATTTAGATACATTATTAAGGGCAAGTATAGCTTCTTTCTGTACCACTCAATAAATCCTTTTCCTGTCTGGAAAATCTCATAGCCATGCAATCTTAAACCAATAGGAGGAAGCTTTATTCCTTTTTTCTTCTGCTCAATAAAATACCAACCTGTGTATCCTTTTGAGTATATAAAATCAACAGGGGTTTGTTTTACAAAACAATCGTACATCATTTTAGAATGCAGATACGATTCCTGCATATAATGCCAAGGCCATTTTCCTTTATTAGGAAACGTAAACACAAAAGGGTTGATGTATTTCTTTTCTTCTTCAGTAAAAAACTCCAACTTGGAAATATCATACGTACTATCATTCATGTGGTACAAATCAACATGAATTTTTTGTTGTGCAAAATACTTAACCAAATAATACGAATGCTTTTGCATACCACCAATGCGGTAAGGCCAAATCCCGTCTGTAAGTAAAGCTATGCGCACAAAAAATAGAAAGTGCTAATTTATTACTATTTCAGGAAACGGGATGCTAAAGTTTAGGCTACATCATCAAACAAACTTGTTTGGGCATTACGCCTGTTTGTAAAGGCTTTTGTGTTAAAGGCAAAGTGTTCTCGTTCTCCTATAAATTTTTTAACCGATATATAAAATAAGGTGCGAATACTCTCAGCAATATTTCCTTCGCCTCTCATACGTGTACCATAACGAGAATCATTAACCTGACCGCCGTGACAATCTTTTATTTGGTTCCACACCTTTTGCGCTCTGTCGGGGTAATTCTTCTCTAACCAATCTTTAAATACATCGCCAATAGCCCCGTTAAGGCGTACAATAGTATAGCCTGCTGTTTTTGCCCCATGCTCGGCAGCCGTTTTAATTACGTTGGGCATATCAAACGAAGTAATTGCCGGAATGATAGGCGCCACCATAACGCCAACAGGTATGCCTGCTTTGCTTAAAGTTTCTACGGCTTTAAACCTTTGCTTGTAGGTTGTTGTGCGAGGCTCTAATTGCAAACGCACCTTTTCATCCGTGCTTGTTATCGTAATCATTACATGCACTAAGTTTTGTTTGGCAAGCTCTTGCAGCAAATCAATATCGCGGGTAATGAGGCTGTTTTTGGTAATCATACTTACAGGGTGCTTGTATTTAAGCACCGTTTCGAGTATGCCTCGGGTAAGTTTTAGTTTCTTTTCTACAGGCTGATAACAATCGGTATTGCCCGACAGCATTATGGGCAATGGCTCCCAACCCTTTTTGTTGAATTGCTTTTCTAAGGCTACGTTAATGTTTTGCTTCACTAAAATCTTCTGTTCAAAATCTAAGCCGGCGCTGTAACCCCAATACTCATGTGTAGGGCGGGCATAACAATACAAACAACCGTGCTCGCAACCCTGATAGGGGTTCATAGAATACGCTCTGCCAATATCCGGACTATCTACCTTGTTTATAAACGTTTTAGGGTAAGTAGGTATGTATTGTGTTCTTCCGCCAAGCCCCGCTTCTTCATCCAAGCCTTCTATATGAAAGGCACCTAACTCCTGTTTTTCAAAGCGGTTATGCGTATTTATTTGTGCTCCCCTACCTTTTAGGTATTTATCATCTTCATCTGCCATTATTATTTTTTTTGCTAAATTACTAAAATAATTAGCAAATTATAACTAAAAATATTGGCATTTATTGCAATTATAAAAGCAAAGTCATCTACGGTATTATCTATCTTTTCGTAAATTCGCATCATGTCAATTAAAGTAGAAAACATTACCAAACTATATGGCAAACAAAAAGCCTTAGATGAAGTCTCTTTTGAAATTAAGAGCGGAGAGATAATAGGCTTCCTTGGTCCGAATGGCGCAGGTAAAAGTACGCTGATGAAAATACTTACCTGCTACCTTCCGCAAACATCGGGCAAGGCAGAGGTGTGTGGTTATGAAGTAAAAGAACAATCGTTTGAAGTACGCAAGCATGTTGGTTATTTACCGGAGCATAATCCGCTTTATTTAGATATGTACGTTAAAGAATATTTAGAGTTTATTGGCGGACTGCATCACATAGAAAATAAAAGCAAGCGTGTAAAAGAAATGGTGGAGATGGTTGGCTTGCAGGTAGAACAAAATAAAAAAATTGGTGCACTCTCCAAAGGGTATCGTCAACGGGTGGGTTTGGCACAAGCACTTATTCATAATCCTGAGGTATTAATTTTAGATGAACCTACATCGGGTTTAGACCCTAATCAGTTAGAGGAAATCCGTAACCTGATTAAACAGGCCGGTAAAGAAAAAACAGTAATGCTTAGCACACATATTATGCAAGAGGTAGAAGCGGTATGCGATAGGGTTATCATTATTAATAAAGGCAAAATCGTTGCCAATGATGATACACAACACTTGCAGGAAACAAGCAAACAAAGACAAGTATTGCGTGTAGAATTTGACAGAGAAACTACTAAAACTTCTATTAAAAATATTGTTGGTGTTATTGAAGTAAAACTGCTGGATGGTAATATCTGGCATATTATGACAGATGCTGATGTGGATATACGTAAGGATATCTTTAACTATGCCGTGGCAAACAAACTAAGCGTACTTGCTATGCAACAGGAAGAACAGAAACTGGAAGACATCTTTAAACAGCTCACTAAATAAACTTCTCGACTGCGCTCAAAGTGACAAGATGATGTCAGTCTGAGCGGAGTCGAAGACCAAGTAATACTAATAAACTTGAAAATTTTAATCATACGGTTTTCTTCCATTGGTGATATTGTACTTACTACCCCTGTTATTCGTTGTCTGAAGAAACAAATTCCTACTTGCGAAATTCATTTTATTACCAAAAAGAATTTTGTTTCACTGATAGAGAATAATAAAAACATTTCTAAGATTTATTCTATTACGGATAAAGTATCAGAAGTAAGCGAAGCGCTTAAAAAAGAGAACTACGATGTGGTAATTGACCTACATCATAACCTGCGAAGTGCACAGGTAAAGCGTGCCACGGGTTCTAAAGCCTATAGTTTTAATAAACTGAATATAGAGAAATGGTTACTGGTTAATCTTAAAATAAATAAACTACCACCTGTACATATCGTGGATAGATACTTTGAAACTGTAAAACACCTCAACATTACCAACGATAATCTTGGTTTAGATTATTTTATTCCCGCTAAAGATGTGGTTGATACTGTTTCTGCCTTTCAATTAATTAGTAAAGGGTATCATGCGCTGGTGGTTGGAGGGTCTTATTATACCAAACAAATCCCTATAGATAAACTACGCGAGATTTGTACGCTTAGTGATAAGCCCCTTATCATTCTTGGCGGGAAAGAAGATGTAGCAATAGGAGAACAATTAGAGAATATATTTAAGGATAAAGTTTTTTCTGCCTGCGGTAAATTCAATGTCAACCAATCTGCCTCTATTATACAGCAAGCCGATAAAGTAATTACAAGCGATACAGGTTTAATGCACATTGCAGCTGCATTTAAAAAAGATGTTTACTCTTTATGGGGTAATACCATTCCTGAGTTTGGCATGTATCCATATTTGCCCGGCAAGAATAGCAAAATACTGGAGGTTAAAAACCTTTCTTGCAGACCTTGCTCCAAACTCGGTTACAACAAATGCCCTAAAGGGCATTTCAAGTG
>CAJCJB010000111.1 GCA_903970545.1 Candidatus Saccharimonadota bacterium
TGCTTCTGCTTTGTTTAGTTTGCTCTATAAACTCTATTTGATTAAGGCCCATTACATGGGCAGGTTTAATTTTAGATTTGCCCGACTGCCCAATGTTTACTACATAACTTTGTATGCCATGTTGTAGTGTATATACCTTCAGGATATTGTTTTTATCCTGATACTTAGTGTTCTGTAAAATAATGCCATTTGTTTTTTGCTGCATGTTTAATTAAGCAACAAAATCTTGGTCATTTTTTTCTGCGAACCATCAGGCGTTTCACATATTACCATATAAATACCGGAAGCAACGCGCTGACCTTTAAAGTTTTGTCCATTCCAACTGGCTTGTCCACCTTCAGATGTTGTACTGTAAACAAAGTTCCCACCCGAATCGATAATCTTTACATCAGCCCCCGAAACCATACCATGTATTAATATAGGGCCTAAATATCCTGGCTTTACAGGGTTTGGATAAGCATACACATCAGTAAAGTTTGTATTGCCCTCGGTAGTTGTATTCTGAAAAGACTGGAGACCTTTATCAGTTGCTATAAAAACTTCGCCAGTAGTAGGGTTAACTTTCACATCAATAATATTATTAGAAAATATCGGACTATTTTGGGTGTTAAAATTATAAATTTGTGTTTGTCCATCAGGAGAGAATAGGAACAACCCACTTGTAGCAGTACCAACCCATTTATTATTTGCACCATCAACAAATATAGAGGTTACATTATCTGTGTGTAAAAGCAGTTGTGTCTGCCCATTTTGTGTTACATAAATTGGTTGTGCATCCCAACCGCTTGTTTGGGTTAATATACTTCCCGGATTATAAAATACATAAATACCTTGGTCGGTACCTACCCATAAGTCTCCCGATTTATCTTCTGCTATACACATGGGGTATAAGCTTGGTAAATTTCCGTTGCCCACCACATTAGTAAGTAGTTTAGAATTACTGGTGTTTGGCTGAGTGAAATTACCGTCATTTTTAAATACAAAGATACCCGTGCCATAAGCTGCCACATACATAGTATTAGATGAATCAACTATAATTTGATTTGTATTTAAGTATGGGTTAGAATTAGGTATAAGATTAGGTAAAAGACTAGAAAAATTTAGTGTTACCCAGGTGTTATCACTCTTTTTTACAGTAACAAACGTAGGATTATCATTGGTAGTAATCCATAAATTATTATTAAGGTCTGAATAAAGAGAAGATACTTGTACACCGTTATTACCTGAAAAATCCCTAACAGGGATAATACTATTAGAGTATGTATATTGAGCTACTAAACTATCATCTAATACTTCTAACAAACCTTCACCAAAAGACCCGGCATAAAAATGCTTACTATTATTATTATCAAAAGCAACACAATCAATGTCATAAATAGGGCTAGGGGAGTAAATATCCATTCTCCATGTACCATTTAAAAAAGAGTATACACCGAAAGTAAGATATTCCGGAGTCTGCTTATAACCCAAAAAAGAAGGAGCAACTATAACTCTATTGTCTTTACTAATCTGTATTTGAGCACAACTGACTGAAGCAGGGCCATTAATTTGATATACCTGAGGTTTTTGAGTGGGGGCAGAAACTTTTAATAATCCATAAAAAGTATTTGCTTCCCAAAACCAACCGGGCTGAGTAGGATCTGGTATTACATCTGCGGTTGTATTATAAGATGCATATGGATAATCTAAGAACCCCCACTCCATACTTGTTAAATTGTTCAGTAAATCATAAGAATTAAATCCGTGAGTAGTCATTATAATAAACTGCTTGTTGTTATCTGATACTGATAATTTAACAATACCATCTACCGTATTAAAAGGGTTTTTACTCCAGCCTGAGCTATTAAGGCGATATAAGGTATCTAAACTAGTATTATTTCCTGCAGTACCACCGGTAGATAAATTACCTGAGTAACTTGCAAATATATTTCCACCAAAATATACAATGCTATTATATACACCATTGGATTGTGGAAGCGATGTAACCTGATACCAGTTTGTGTAACTATCCAAGTTAGAAGAGTTTAGCGAGGCATGATAAATTCCCTTTGAAGTAGCAGCATAAATAGAATCACTTGATAACGCTACTTGATATACGTTTATGTTTGTACCGCCTGGACCAATAATATAAGTATCCTGAACTTGCATCGCATCTGTATCATAAACAACAATGCCAAACCCACAGGATAGGTACGCTTGCTTACCATTAAAAGTAACAGAATTTATTGTCTTATTACCTATATTTTGTGTATTAAGTAAATCAGGGACATTGGTAATACTTCCATTTTTAATTATATCTATGTTTGAATTTTTGTACAATATCAATAAAGCATTATTATACGGGTTGTTTTTTATAATTACAGGTTCTATATCACTAAGTCCGGTTACTTTATTAAGTCTTTGGTAAGAGTTGTCATCTTTATTAAAAGAAAAAGCACATTCATTAGTTGCTACATAAATTTTATTACCTTGATGTGTAACTGAATAAGCTTGATTATAAGGTAAATGATCACTCCATTGGAATGCTTTTAGTGAATTTTGCGACATTAAATTACTATAAACTAAAATTAAGAATATAGTGATTAATAGAATATTTTTTTTCATCGATTTATAAACGCAAAATAACATCATTTAGTATAAAAAACTCATAAATATATTGTTTTATCTTTGTTTCCAAAAAAAGGCTCCGTAGTTCAATTGGATAGAATGACAGATTCCGGTTCTGTTGGTTGGGGGTTCGAATCCCTCCGGAGTCACAAAAAAATCAATTATTTATAAGGTTTGCAGGTTTTATCTGAAATAACGTAAGGTTGGTTATTTGTTTTGCAACCATTTCTCAATCTCCTGTTGATCCAGCGTTATGTAATCAACCTGATGCTCTA
>CAJCJB010000112.1 GCA_903970545.1 Candidatus Saccharimonadota bacterium
GGCAATTATGTTAAATAGCCTCACCCCACCCGCAAGAAATACAAGGCGCGCGATGCGCAACCTTTGCGCGGCTCGTTCCACTCAGTCAAGGCGCAAGCCACAGGCGTATGGTAGCTATATGTTAGATGTATTAATGAAACCTCTTTTGAATTTTATCGTTTAAATTTTGACTTGATTATTGAATAAGAAATAAATGTTTACTGATACCTGTTTACTGTGTTACTGTCGCCCTGCCGCCCTGCGGTTGGCGCATCATGTCATCCGATAGATACGCACAAACCAGCCCACAGCCAAATATCTATCAGATGCCACGATGTAATGTAGCAGTTGCCAAAGAAAAAAAAGAAAAGAATTGCATTTTACTTTCTTTTTTTAAGTGAGTATGTTATTATTCCCTTAGCCGCTTTAGACGGCTGAAACCCTAAACAAAAAAGCATACTATAGTTATAAATAAAATGAGTTTGGAAATATACATGCAACCGCCAATCTTTAGTCTTTGCCGTTTTAAACGGCTGAAACCCTGTATAGTGATTGCATTAAATTAATTGAATTGATTATTAATGAGTTATAAAATATTCTTTAAAAATACATGAGAAAGCAAAAACTGAAACTATTTAAAGATATATAAAGTAGGTCGCGCGAGCGATTTATAAATAAAAAAAAAGAAAGAAAAAGCAACATGGAAACACTAATTACAATCATCATTATTTTACTTAGCTACAGGCTACTATTACCGTTCGTAGCATGGATAGTTCCAATTAAAAGAATGAACGCCGCAGCTAAATACTTTGAGCAAACCGAAAAACGTTTTCCTATAAAGGACGTTATTAAATCGTTTTTAGAATGGATGAAAAAAAGAGGTGATAAATAAAGGGTATAGCCGCACCATACTCGTATCATAGCCGTAGATGAGCCGTATTAAAGCCGCATGGTTATATAAATCTCCCGTAGTTCTTCTATGGGTACTACACACATAACAACCGCTAAACACATGCTTAAAACAAGGCTAAAGAGCATATAAGCAAAAAAGCCCTCGCTTACGCGAGAGCCTTTTTGCCGTCATGCACCCCAAACGAGCGGCTTCCCAAACCGCTTTACCCAATCTATTATTAAAACATCTGTACCACCTTCATACAGTTACCTTGTGCAAGCACATAGTCAACCGTATTAACCAACTGATAAAAAATAATACCCAAAGCCAACGCACCGCTTGCTGTAGTAGTCATCGTAGGCGCACCCGGTACAGTAGCCACCAACGTAAAGTTAACCGGCGTAGTAGAGTTTAACGCCGTCATAGCACCCGTTGTAGTAGCTCCAAGCTCGTTAAGTGTAGGGTCGGTAGGTTGGTATTTACCTGTAGAAGCGTTATACGTATAATCACTTATAACACCTATTGCCGCAACAATGGCAAAATGAGTAGCCCCTTCAGGAGCATTAATAAACGAAGCCGGAGAGAACGCAGGTATAGTTACCGTTCCCACATTACGCGCCGCATTTACCGACACCGAGAACGGCGCATTAAATACAGAGCCGAAAGGCAGCTTCTTGTTAAACTCAAAATTGTTCAATTGTGGGAAATGTAACGATAATGAAATCGTCCGTTGACCGCGCGCGCCTAATCCCTGCGTGCCTATCTCTTTAAATAAAGCGGTTAAACGTGCCGTTACATGTCTGTCCCCCATCGTGCGCACACTCGTTAGTAGAGCTAAGCGTAGTGCCTTAGCTATCTTTGCCGCCCCACCAAACTCGGTGTTGTTCTCTCTGGTGCGTACAAAGTTCGGTTCTGTCAGGATTCTTTCTTTACTCGGGCCATTGGCAACTCGGGCTAAATCCTCGCCGCCGCTCTTGTAGAACGACACGCCACCCAACTTACCTTTCACTTTAATGAGACCCACTTGTCTTCCCATTTTATTTATGTTTTAAGGTTAAAGTATAGGTTATATCATGGTCGTCTGTTGGCTAAGTGTGTTGATTTTTACCTAAAACGCAGCGTATTATAAATTATTGTGTAACGTATAAAATATTTTTTTTGCCTCTTACTTTTTAGCTACTTTAGTTGCACCAATCATGCACAATAATTGAGTTATCAAATAGCATACCAAACCAAAAAACCATCGCGTTTTTTAAAAATGCTCAGGGCAAAACAAGGCTATGCCGGAAAAACGGAAGCTAATGTTACCGCCTTTGGCGCGCCAATGCCTGGTAGAACTTATGTTGGTTCTAATAGCTACCGCTTTGGTTTTGATGGGCAGGAAAAAGACGATGAGATTTCAGGAGGTGGAAATACCATGACAGCTGAATACTGGGAATATGATACTCGTTTAGGTAGAAGATGGAATGTTGATCCAGCTTTTAAAAAATACCCATGGGAAAGTCCATACTCTGCCTTCAACGGCAATCCAATTTTATACAATGACCCTAAAGGAGAATCCGGAGAACCAACCATTGATAAACAAGCTAAAACTATAACAATAGAGTCAAAACTGATTTTTTATGGAAGCACAACTCCATTTGCAGCATCTCAAAGAGCAGCTAAAGTCGAAAAGGCATGGAATGATGCTAATGGCAGTGTAAATATAAATGGTGTAGCATATAAAGTTCAATTTAAAGTTACTGGGGAATTTCGTAGCGATGGCGAAGACTTAAAAAAAGAAGTTGAAAATAACACAGATATAAAAAATAATTACATTAAGATTAATAATGGAGATGAAGCCTCTAGTACTGACTTCAATGGAGGAGGTAATACGGGAACATGGACGAATGGGCAAATTGCAGAAAATCAAACTACCGAAGCCCATGAATATGGACATGGCTTAGGATTAGATCACGAGAAAGAGGCAAGTGCTGATCCGACAATTATGATGACAGTAAATGATTTAGCACTTGTAGATACTAAAAACACAAAAGCAACTGGAGGCACTCCGATTGTGGATGTAACAAAACGTAAAGTTTCACAGCGTGATATAGATAACCTTCATTTGGATAAAGTTAAGTTTGATAAGAATGGTAAAGGAAAACTTGGAAGTATAACAGATAAGTATCATGGTAAGGTTAAAGAATAACAGATGTATTATTATCGCTATTGTAATTTCCATTGTAGGTTGCAACTCAAATAAAGAATTAAACTCTTTAAAGAAAGCATTTCAGATAGATCCGAAAATGTGGGCGTCTGACAGTACGGGTTGTTTAGGGTACCGAAAGGGAAAATTTTTTCTCAACAAAGGTAATACGAAGCTTTTTGTCGGGCATGAAATTTCAATTATTCAAAAAGAATTTTTTGGAGTAGAAAACGAACGAATTTCAGAGGGGCAAAATCAGTATAGGTATGATTATTTTTTGGATTGTAAGTATGCACTTAATAGAATAGGAATAGGCAAAATTGACTATAATACACGAAACGGTGATGCTTTTAGATTAATTCTTCATGTAAATGAATATTCTATAATCACAAGCGTAGAAACAATTATGCCATAGCAAAATACCCACTCCGCTGCATTTGTAATGCAGCGGCAGGTTAAATAAAGCAACCCCCAACAATACAGCTTGGCGTTTTACTTCTTAATAAGTCCGGCAATACTTTCTTTCAGGTGCTTGCGGCTAATAGCAATGTCTATTACCGTTTCAATAGCCCTACGTTCGTCTTTATCTAAGGT
>CAJCJB010000113.1 GCA_903970545.1 Candidatus Saccharimonadota bacterium
TTTGAAAATTTTGCCTCCTTTTTTATAGCTAAAAGTATCCTTTTTATTTTGGTGATTGACACTCTAAAGATTTTATCTTAGTTTATCAACCAGTTGTCAGGGGTTATGGTGTGCTTAGGTAGTAAAAAGTATCCACTCCAGTAATTCTGAGAACTTTTTTAGCATATTTATTCTGAAAACTCCTGGGGTAGTAAGCTCTCTGAGCTTGTTTTATGAAACAATATTGGACTAAATTTGAATTGGAAAATAGTTGGTCCTTATCACAAGGAGAGATTAGCTATTTAGCAAAGAAAGAGAATCAATTAGTCTATGCATTAAAGATGAAATATTTTGATTTGCAAGGTTACCCGCCCAAAAAAATTGACGATATACCTGTTGTTGCCATAGATTATGTTGCCGCACAACTCTCTGTAGCCAACCAACATCAAGCTAATCTTAAAAGTTATCATTGGCAATCAAGGATATCGCAAATCCACAATACTGAGATTAGAGAATATTACGGTTTTAAGAAGCTAGAGCAATCTGATCTTTTATCAGTAAAAGAATTTATTGAGACGAATTTACTACCCCAAGGCTTATCAATTAGCCAAGTGCATGACGAAGTTTACAAATTTTTAAAGCAAAACAAAATAGCACCATCTGCTCAAAGTGAATTAAGTAGATATATCAGCAATATCTGCTATCAGTATGAAAATGAATTTTTTATTAAGTGTAGAGAACACTTATCGCTCAATCATCAGCAAAAACTGCACAAACTTCTAGAAATGTATGATAATGACCAAACCATATTAAATTTTATTCGCTCTCCAGCAGGTAAGGTCTCAACAACTACCATTAACGAAGAACAAGAAAAACTCAGTTATCTTGTAGAAACAGAAGTAATTTATAAAGAATTTTTCAACAATATTCCAAGAAAATTCCTGAAAGTGCATCATGATCGGGTTGCTATTTCCACCCCTTCTCGATTACTAGAAATTAAAGATAGCGCTCAAAATAAATTTTTTGGTTTGACGGCCTGCTTTGCTAAATATAAAAGTGCAAAGATTATCGATAACTTTATTGAAATCTTAGTGAGGAAATTAAAGAACCTAGAGCGGTTTGGCAAAGCAAAAATTAAAGAAGAACTTTGGGAGTATTATACAAAAGAAAGTAAGGATGAATTATTAGATAGTTTAGTAGATGCTTCACTAGCTCATCCTGATGGTATTATTAAAGAAAAAATTTATCCTAAAGTTGGCGGCAAAGAAAAATTAGAACAAAGTAAGTTATCTAGGCAGTTCTTTAAACAAGCTCGGAAAGAATCAGAATATAAGCATTTACGTTCACTATATGTCCATAGATACCGTAAGGACATATTCTTAATCTTAAACAACTTAAGATGCAGCACAAATAATAGTAATCTAATCCTTGATGCTATTAACTTTATCCTAAAACACCAAAACGATGAAACTTTTAAGGATGAGTACTATCCATCGCATTGCACAGTGACAACGGATGGACTGATTTCTGCCTTAGACTTAAAGGTAATGCAAAATGCAGATGGAAAAATTAACAGAATCTATTATGAGATCGCTTTATTGAAATTACTCAAAAGAGAGTTAAGGTGTAAAAATATCTGGGTCCAAGGTGGTTTTAAATACTCAGATCCTGAAAAAGATCTTCCTTCTGCATCTTCGAAAAATAAAAGTTTGCATTGTCAGATGCTAAATATTTCTGAAGATCCCCGTAAAGAGATATCAATACTTAAGCGCAGCATGTTAGAATCCCTAGCATTATTTAATACAAGCATTGTTAATGACCCAGAAGTTAGAATCGGTGTTAAAGCTAAAAAGCCTCATATTTATCTGACCCCATATGTTGCTCAAGATTTACCAGCTAATATAGAAGCATTAAAAAGTGAAATAGCTTATCTTTGGCCAAATACTAGCTTACTTGATATTTTAAAGGAAACTGACTTAAGAGTTGGATTAACTTCAGAACTGATAGCAATTGGTGGTAAGACAATCTTAGATGATAAGTTATTACAAGAAAGATTATTACTTTCTTTATTTGCCATTGCAACCAATACTGAATTCAACAAAGTTTGTTCTGGCGTTTCCAATATTTCTGCATCAGATTTGCGATATGTCAAAAAACGCTTTATTACTCCTGAAGCTCTCAAACATATTATTAGAAAGCTTATTAATGCAACAATAGCAATTAGAGACAAGCAAATATGGGGAGAGATAATTAACAGTTTTGCATCTGATTCTACGAAATTTGCTGCATGGAATGAGAATTTAATGACCGAGTACCATATACGCTATCAATGTTATGGGATTATGGCGTACTGGCACGTAGACAAAAAAGCTTTATGTATTTCTTCACAAATCATGAAATGTGGTGCTTCAGAAATTGCAGCGATGCTTGCAGGAATTATCCATCATGCCACGAATGCGAAAGTAGACAACCATTCGACCGATACACATGGTCAAAGTTTAATAGCTTTTGCCTTTGCGTATTTACTGGGTATTGATCTTAGACCTAGAATTAAAGGCATAGGACGCATAAAGTTATATAAACCTGATGGTCATATAGCAAAATCTCATTACTGTAATCTTGAAGAGGTAATGACAAGGCCCATTAATTGGCAGCTAATTATAGAAAATTATGACCAGATTATTAGGTATGTGGCTGCTTTAAAGCTTGGCACTGCAGAACCTGAAGCGCTATTGAAAAGATTTATTAGCGATAATATTCAAAGTCCACTTTATAAGGCAATTTTAGAATTAGGAAGAGCCGTAAGAACTATTTATGTATGCCGGTATTTAACATCAAAAGAACTGCGGATAGAAGTAGAAGAAGCTTTAAATGTCATAGAAAATTGGAATTCTGGGAATAATTTTATATTTTTTGGTAAGCGAGGAGTAATTTCATCAAATGATGAGATAGAGCAGGAACTTTCGATTTTATGTTTACACTTACTGCAGTCATCTTTGGTGTATATCAATACATTAATGCAGCAGCAAGTGTTAAAAACGCACACATGGGAAGGGCGGCTAACACTAGAAGATAAAAGAGCCTTAACGCCGTTGTTTTATAAGCATATCAATCAATATGGTCTTTTTATGCTTGATATGAATCAGCGCATTAAAATAGAGGACATTTATGGAAGAAAGTAAAGTAACTGTAGCGCAAAAAGCAAAGCAAGTCGCAAAACTCCTTAGAGCTGGTAGGCCGGATTACTTTTATTTAAAAGAATTATTTCGGCACTTGAGGCAAATATTAAATGTTGAAGTCCAGACTAAATCTAAGAAATTACCGCACGTACCTTCGGATGATGAGATTAAAAAATATTATGAAGCAGTGTGGAATACCCAGAATGTCAAGCACATGATTATAATCAAGATAATGCTATATACCGGGGTAAGAGTAGGAGAGCTGGTAAAAATCAAGATAAATGACGTTGAATTAAAAGAGTACCGAATAAGGATTAATAGAGGCAAAGGTAATAAAGATAGGGTTGTACCTTTTCCTATAAGTTTTAGAGAAGTATTTGCAGCCTATATTAAAGGCATTAAGAAAGAGAAGAAAAAAAT
>CAJCJB010000114.1 GCA_903970545.1 Candidatus Saccharimonadota bacterium
TATCCAAACACATTCATTGATGCGGTCTTCATGTATTTTTCGCTTCAGCCAATTGATAATAAACTTGGGTATCCAGCGGTAAGCCGCCGGGTTTTTCTCTTTCAGTATTTTTTCAATATCAATGGTCTTTTTAAACTCTTCCATCTTTCTACCTGTTCATATCCTGTTAATTCTGCCGATTGATTTTTGGTTGAAATATTTCTTCAACTGTTTTAAATCACCTGCATTAACAATGCTTTTACGCCACTAAGTAAATACATTTTGATGAACCGAAAACGGGTGCATATAAAAAACTTTTCAACAAATGTGGTAAAAAGTGGTTCAAGGTGGTAAATCGTGGTAAAAATCGTTTATTTTTGCAAAGTTCAATAAAGAATATGGCAATCAACAGTTTAATAGGGGAGTTTGAATGTAAAGTGGATGCCAAAGGCCGCTTTATGTTTCCTGTTAACCTGAAAAAGCAGATGGCCGAAGCTTTTGATAAAGGCTTTGTGATAAACAGAAACTTGCACCAAAAATGTTTGGCTCTTTATCCTTTAGAAGAGTGGGATAAGTTGAACAAAAAACTAAGCAAGTTAAACCGCTTAAAAAAAGACGTTGATATTTTCATCAGACGCGTTACCGGCGGAGCAACCAATTGTGAAGCGGATAATACGGGGCGAATCAACCTACCAAAACCATTAGCAGAATACGCAGATATAAAAAGCGATATAAAAGTTTTAGGCAGCAACAACATTATTGAGATATGGGATAAAAAGATGTACGAAAACTTCTTGTCTCAGGATATTGATATAGCGAAGCTGGCCGACGATGTGTTTGAGGGGATAGATTTTAGTGATGATAAGAGCTAATGAATTATCATCAACCCGTTCTTTTAAAAGAATGTTTAGATGGCTTGCAGATTAAACCCGATGGGGTTTATGTAGATGTAACCTTTGGCGGAGGCGGACATTCGAAAGCAATCTTAGAACGATTAGGGGCAAACGGAAAGTTGTTTGCTTTTGATCAGGACAAAGATGCCGAGAAGAATATACCTGCTGATGCGCGCTTGACTTTCATCCCTCAGAACTTTATGTATATGAAGAACTTTTTGAGGATGTATGAAGCAACGCAGGTGGATGGTATACTGGCAGACTTAGGTGTATCCTCTCATCAGTTTGATGAAGCAGAAAGAGGTTTCTCTATTCGCTTTGAAGCTGACTTGGATATGCGCATGAACCAACAAAGTAAAAAGACAGCCGCCAAGGTTTTGAATGAGTATGATGAAAATCAGCTCAAACATATATTCAGAGCCTACGGCGAAGTGGAGAATGCTTATAAGCTGGTGAAGCTGATTACCGATGCCCGCATTACACAACCCATTACAACTACAGAGCAGTTAAAAACCATTATTGCACCCTGCACCCCAAAGTTTAAAGACCATCAATACCTGGCAAAAGTATTTCAGGCATTGCGCATAGAAGTAAATAATGAAATAGATGTGTTGAAGGAGTTGCTTACACAGAGTCTGGAAGTATTGAACGTTGGAGGAAGATTGGTAGTGATGAGTTACCACTCTTTAGAAGACAGGCTGGTAAAGAACTTTATGAAGACAGGAAACTTTGAAGGGGATGTGATAAAAGATTTTTACGGAAACATAGCAAGACCATTTGAACTGATAACTAAAAAACCACTAACGCCAAGTGAAGAAGAGATAGAGAGAAACAGCCGCAGCCGAAGTGCCAAACTAAGAGTAGCAGAGAAACAGTGAGCAGGTAACATAAACAAGTAACAAAAGCAGGTAATGATACCTGAAAATGATAATTGATAACTGAAAATAGTGGCAAATAAATTTAAGGAGATTAAACAAGAAGAACCCGTAATTGAAGAAGTAATAGAAACTCCTTCAGCCACTCCTCCCCCCCGTAAAAAGAAAAGTGGAATCGTAAAATCTCTTAATACGGTATTCAGCGGTACCTTTTTAAGCAACGAACGCGTATTAACACACATCCCTTTTATTTTATTCTTATCGGTTATCGCCATACTATACATAGCCAACGGTTATTGGGCAGATGATAAAGTAAGACAGGTAAACAAACTTAGCTCGCAGATAAAGGAATTCAGAAGCGAATACATCTCTACCAAATCTGATTTGATGTTTGTGAGCAAACAAAGTGAAGTGGCAAAGTCTGCAGAAAAATTAGGATTGAAAGAACCTATTGTTCCACCCATGAAAATTGTGGTAGATACAACAAAAGAAAATAAACAAGAAGCAACCAACACAAACAAAGAGTAACACAAATTGGAAAACAGGAAAGACATATTATGGCGTACCTATTTGGTGTACATTTTTATGTGCGTGTTTGCTCTCTCTATTGTTTACCGCATTGTGCAGGTACAGGTTATTGAAGGCGATATGTGGCGCGAGAAAGCCAAACAATTAACTACGGCTTATGTAAACATTGATGCATCTCGCGGAAATATTTTTGATGAGAATGGAAACCTGCTGGCTACTTCTTTACCTTATTATGAAGTGGGTATTGATGTAAATGCACCTTCATTAAGTAAAGACACTTTTAATAAATATGTTGGTCCTCTGGCGGAAGACTTAGCAACCTTATTTCCTGATAAAACAAAAAAGGAATTTAAAAAGACTTTGCGAAATGCCCGCGAAACTAACGATCGCTATGTGGTGTTGCATCGTAATGTTTCTTATAAAGATTTACAGAAGATGAAAACATTCCCCATGCTTAAAAAAGGAAAGCGCGGTGGCTTGGTATATATACAAACCAATAGGAGAGAACTTCCTTTTCAAATCTTAGCGGCACGTACCATTGGTTATACCCGTGATAATTACAAAGTAGGTATTGAAGGTGCTTATGATTCTATTTTGTGTGGCACAAGTGGTAAACGATTAATGCAAAAAGTAGCTGCTGATGTTTGGAGGCCTATTAATGATGACAATGAAATAGAACCTAAAAATGGTAACGACATCTACACCACCATTGATGTAAACATACAAGACGTTGCAGAAACTGCTTTGAAAAAAGCATTGATAAAAAACAATGCGTCGCATGGCTGCGTGGTGTTGATGGAAGTAAAAACAGGCGAGATACGTGCTATTGCAAACCTTACACGTACAGACTCAGGAGAATACAGCGAGCGTTTAAATTACGCAATGGGTTACCCTACCGAGCCGGGTTCAACCTTTAAACTGGCTTCTTTATTAGTTGCATTGGATGATGGTTACGTTGATTTGGATGATGTGTTTGAAGTGGGTAATGGTGAGTGCATGTATTACAACAAAAAGGTAAAAGATTCCCATCCCCCTAAAAAACCTGAACTAACTGTACAGGAAATATTTGAAACTTCTTCTAACGTGGGCACTACCAAAGTAATTACCAAGTACTACACTAAAGACCCACAGAAGTTTGTAGACAAATTATTGACATTTAATCTCGGTAAACAACTTGGCTTAGGCATCCCCGGTGAAGGCATTCCACTTATTAAAAATGTAAAAGACAAGCATTGGTCTGGTCTTACACTGCCTCAAATGGCTTATGGTTACGAAGTGTTGGTTACCCCATTGCAAACCCTTACACTATATAATGCCATTGCCAACAATGCCGTAATGGTTAAGCCTCGCTTTATTAAAGAGATTATTAATAACGGTGTTGTAGTAAAAAAATTCTCTCCTGAAATAATAAACGATGCTATCGTAAAACAAAGCACGGTGCAAAAAGCAAAACGCATGCTGGAAGGTGTGGTTGAAAGAGGCTCGGGTAAAGGTCTAAACATTACTGCTTTTAAAGTAGCCGGTAAAACAGGTACTGCACAAATTGCATTAGGTGGTAAAAAAGGTTATGGTACAGAAGGTAATCATATTTATCAGGCATCTTTTGTAGGGTACTTCCCTGCCGAGAAACCATTATATACCTGCATCGTAGTTATTAACTCTCCATCCAACGGAACCTACTATGGCGCTTTGGTTGCAGGGCCTGTATTTAAAGAAGTAGCCGAAAAGGTTTACTCAAACTCATTGGATTTCCAAACGGAAATTAATAAAGGCAAAATGCCTTTGCTAAGCAAAGCTCCTGAAATGATAAAAGGAAAGAAACAGGATTTAGATTATGTGTTGGCTGATTTGAATATTCCTTTCAAGAACACCACAACCGAATCTAATTGGATTGCAAACAGCAAAACTGATTCAACTGAAATTACCTTACAAGGAGTTGATTTAGAAACACAATTAAAAAAAGGCATGGTACCTAACCTACAAGGATTATCTGCTAAAGACGCCTTATTTCTTTTAGAAAACAATGGGTTGAATGTAAAACTACAAGGTTTTGGTGAAGTAAAAAAACAATCGCTGGAAGCAGGAACCAAGTTTTTTAAAGGATCTCAAATTGTATTAACACTAGGCTAAGTGCGTTTATTAACTGACATACTATATAAAGCAGGACTGGAAGAAATTATTGGCACCACCAATATTGCGGTGTCTTCTATAACCTTCGATTCGCGCAAAGTAAAGAAGGATACTTTATTTATTGCCGTTAGAGGTACTGCTGTTGACGG
>CAJCJB010000115.1 GCA_903970545.1 Candidatus Saccharimonadota bacterium
TCTTGCTTTACAGGTTATTTTCTTGCTGGAGTAACAAAAGTAGTATTAACGTATGGTTTCTATTTTATTAATCAGAACCAATACTCTTTCTTTTATAAATTTTGCTTTTTCATCCTCTATGGCCATTTCGCCATCGCGCCCCTCAATTGTATTTTCTTGGTCTATTGCCTTAAATTCTTTTTCCTCTTCTTTTAACCAGGCAGATTGTTCCTTTTTTAAAGCGACTTTAGAAGATTTATCAAGTTTTGATAGCAATTGTTTATAGGCAACATTAAGACAGCTATCCATCTTGTTATAATAGGATAAGGCACACTTCATGTTTTGCCCGTCATCTAAGCAGACCTGATACTGTTTATCTATTAATACAATATTGTAAGGCTTTATAGTTGTTTGTGCAGATATACACAAAGAATAGGCAAGAAGTAAAAGTATGTTGTTTAAAGCTTTCATAGAAAGAAATTAACTCATCCAATTGGTCTTGGCTTCCGCATTCCATTTGGTAGTAGTCTTTTTTAGCTTGGTCCAAAACTCGATAGAGCTTTTTCCGGTTAAATCCCCTACACCAAACTTAGAGTCGTTCCATCCGCCAAAAGAAAAAGGCTCACGGGGCACAGGCACACCAATGTTTACACCAATCATACCTGCACTGGCACGTTCTATCACATAACGGGCAGCGCCACCGCTTTGGGTAAACACGGCAGCTGCATTACCATAAGGGTTTGCATTTTCAATAGCCAATGCCTCATCAATATCTTTAGCGCGCATAATAGAAATTACAGGCCCGAATATTTCTTCGCGGGCAACGCTCATATCGGGTGTTACATAATCTATAACCGTTGGTCCCACATAAAAACCATGCTCCTTACCTTTCACTACATAGTTTCTTCCATCAACCAATATTTTAGCGCCTTGCTTTTCAGCCTCGGTAATGTAACCTTCAATACGTTCTTTAGCAGCTTTAGAAATAACAGCCCCCAAGTTCTCTCCCGGCACTACTTTTTTAGCTTCTGTACAAATCATATCAATAATGTGCTGAGAATTACCAACAGCCACCATTGCCGATGCAGCCATACAACGTTGTCCGGCACAACCACTCATAGAAGCGGTAACATTACTTGCCGTCATAGCAGGATGTGCATCGGGCAATACCATTAAATGGTTTTTAGCACCGCCAAGCGTTAATACACGTTTAAAGTGTGAAGCAGCTCTTGCATAAACAAGCTTAGCCACTTTGGTAGAACCTACAAACGATACGGCATCAATACCCGGATGGTCGCAGATAGCTTCCACTATTTCACGGTCGCCATTTACAATATTTAATACACCATCAGGCAAGCCGGCTTCTTTTAATAAGTCAACTATTTTAAGGCAACTTAAAGGCACCACTTCCGATGGTTTTAAAATCATGGTATTTCCAAGAGCAATGGCGTTTGGTATAGTCCAGTTAGGAACCATACTTGGGAAGTTAAAAGGAACAATACATGCCACAACTCCCACCGGATAATAGTCCGTGCGGCATTCAACACCTTTACTAACTTCCAGTATTTCTCCGCCAATTAATTGTGGTAAAGAACAAGCAAACTCGGTAAGCTCTACACTCTTCTCTATTTCTGCACGGGCTTCATCTAAGGTTTTTCCATTCTCTTCCTGTACTAGTTTAGATAACTCAACGATGTTCTTTTCCAGCAATGTTTTATATCTAAAGAATACCTGCACACGTTCTTTAATAGGCACTTTGCTCCATGTTTCAAAAGCTTTTCGAGCTACCAATACAGCATCACTCAAATCTTCTTTAGATGATAAAGGAACGGTAGATAAAAGACTTCCATCCAAAGGAGATATCACATCTAAATGCTTGGTTGATTTAGAAGGCACATATTTTCCGCCTACATAGTTTTTTATTTCGGGGTATTTCATGGTTAGTGTTGCCATTGCTTTCTGTTTAATTATTCGTTTGTTATTATTTTTATTTTGCACTCATGTATTCGCTTCGCTCGGCTGTGGTAAAAGTAAAACAATTATCTAAAAGATATTTAAATAAAAACAGGGAAGAAATTTCAAATAAGTTTTTATGATTTATGTAACGGAAACTCAATAATAAAAAAAAGTTTCCATATATTTGCCTCCGTATATGTTAAGAATAGAAAAAATAGTTTATCCCCATAAGATTAAAGATTTCATTGATTTTCCGCATGAACTGTATAAGGGCGACCCTGCTTATGTTCCTGAAATTTATTTAGGGCAAAAAGATTTATTAAACCCCAAGAAGCATCCTTTTTATGAGCACTCTAAACTGGATATGTTTTTGTGTTATAAGGATGACAAGATTGTTGGAAGGATTGCTGCCATTAGAAACAATAACCATATTAAATCTTCTGGCAAGCAGGAAGGTTTTTTTGGTTTTTTTGAATGTATAGAAGATTACGAAGTAGCTAAATTACTTTTTGATACCGCTAAAGACTGGATTAAAAAAGAAGGACTTACCGGCATTGTGGGCCCTACCAGTTTTTCTACCAACGAGATTTTTGCCTGGCATATTGATGCCTTTGATATTCCGCCTATGATGAGCATGGGCTATAACAAAAGTTACTACCCGAAGTTTGCCGAGCAATATGGTTTTAAAAAGAAGGTAGATTTGTTTGCTTACCTGATTTCCCGCGATAAGATGAATGAAAAATCTATTCGTGTTACCAATGCATTTGAAGAACGTTTAAAAAACAAGGGTATTACCATCCGTACGGTAAACATGAAAACGTTTAAAGAGGATGCCGAACAAGCAAATGATGTATATAATGCAGCCTGGGAAAAGAATGATGCTTTTGTACCCATGACCAAGAAAGAATTTATGCATCTGGCAAATGATATGAAGATGATTATGGATCCTACGCTTTGTTTTCTGGCAGAGCATGAAGGCAAAATAGTTGGGTTTTCTTTCTCTTTTCCTGATATAAATCAGGTTTTAATTAAAGTAAAAAGAGGACGTTTGTTGCCTATGGGTATTTTTAAATTATTGTTTGGTAGAAAAGGCATTAAGAAAGCACGTATCGTTGTGCTGGGCGTTATAGAAGGTTATCGCAAAATGGGTATTGAAGCCTGCTTTTATGGTAAAACTATGCAGTGGTGCAAAGACCATGGTATTACCAATGCCGAAGCTTCTTTAATATTGGAAAGCAATACGATGATGAACCAGGGATTGATAAATATTAATGCCGAGGTTTATAAAACATACCGCTTATACGAAATGCCTCTGTGAAAAAACACACATCTTTTACTGCCCCTTCTTTTTTCTCTCCGCTTGATATAGCTACCGCTTTTTATGTTGTGGTTTCAGGTATTTATTTGTGCTTTGGTGTTTCACGTTTAGAGGATATGTTACCTCACTTTTTATCAAGAATAGGTTTGCTTATCCTGATTGTGTGCATAGTTTATTTTAATAAAAAACACCCAAGTAAATACATGGGCTTATTAAGAAGCACCTACCCTGTGTTGCTGCTTAGTTTTTTTTATACCGAAACGGGTTATTTAAAGAACATAATTTTTCATAACAACTTGGATGATTATTTTGTGCATGCAGAACAATGGTTATGGGGCTGCCAGCCAAGCCTGAAGTTTTCTCAGGCGATGTCGCAAAAGTGGTTTAACGAGTTTATGAATATCTGCTACTTCTCATACTATCCGCTTATTCTGGCAATATGTGTTATCTTTTATTTTGATAACAAACCCTATTCGCACAAAAGTATTTTTACCATTGTTTTTTCATTCTACCTGTATTATATGTTTTACGACCTTGTTCCGGTGGTAGGACCGCAATTCCATTTCAACACCTTGTATACGGATGAAGCTCCCCCTTACTACGTAGGTAAATTTATGCGATACATACTTACCAATCTTGAAAAACCTACGGGTGCCTTCCCCAGTTCGCATGTGGGTATTGCGCTTATAATAAGTGTTATCTCGTTTAAACATCTTAAAAAGTATTTCTATTACAGCCTGCTTTTTGTTTTTGGTATTTGTTTTGCCACCGTTTATTTAAAAGCACATTACCTGATAGATGTAATAGGGGCTATAGTAACCGTGCCTTTAATGATGGGTATAAGTGCTTATGTATATAATAAACTAAGTACTACATTTAATAACGAAGTCATATAATAGACGGGCTTTACGTTTCATTTTGCTATTTATCCTTTTCGAAGGAACCAAAATAGCGAAGTTTAAACCCTTACATAAATAATTATTACTTATACTGTTTACTACCTAAGACTGTAAAAATTAACTTTTGATAGAAAATTCTTTTATTACTTTTAACCTAAGAAAAGAATTAAAAGTATGATACGATTAGGAATGAAAAGAGGCACTATTATAGTAATGCTTATATTATCCCTTATTACCACCATTGGTGTTATTATTAGAAACAAAGTAGTAAAAGATAATGCCGGCACCGGGCAAATAAAAGATGTGCCCGATGAAAAAGCGGCAATTAATGTGGCAAAAGCTATATGGCTGCCTACCTACGGACAAAAAGCATTAGATGAAAAACCATTTCATGCAAGCCTTAAAAATGACAGTATTTGGGTTGTTGAAGCCGCTTTAAAAGAAGGAACAGACAGCATAACAGCCTATGCAGAAATTAAAAAAAAGGATGGCGAAATTTTAAAAATAATACGCCATTAAAAGTAGAGGGGTACAACACTGGGGCACCCTTTGGGTCATGCTTTGCATTTGAAGGGGGATTAAGGGAGATGTTTTTCTTACTCTATACATCCCCCGTCCTGCGGACACCCTCCTTCGGCAAGCTCAGGACAGGCTCTTAGAAGGGGGAAGCTTTACGCGCTGCATGGCGGGTTGCTACAATACTTAACGCTAAAACATGTGCTATCACAGTATTGTTTTATAATTATCTAATGTTATTGGATTATCTCCAATTGAATTAATGTTTTTAATAAGCGTGTTACAGTCAATTTCAGCATTTAATATAGCTTCATTAATTGTCCTTATTCTTTTTTCTCTAATTGCATTGTCAATAATATAATTAAGGAAGTCATCAAAATAATTATGCAAATTTTCAACAAGAATATTGGTATAAGATGGCATTTTGCCCGAATGAACAATTAGATTTCTAACTCTGTATATTCTTCGAATTTGCCATTCTACTCTTTGTATGTGATTCTCTATTAATTTATTTACTTCTTTACCATTTGAAAGAATTTTATTCAGGGTATATATTCGGTATTTTAAAAACGGATAAGTGTCAAGTAAAGCGTAAACTTCCTTCCTTTTGCTTTCATTTTCAGCAGTCATAATCAGTGCTGCCAATGCGTGGAAACTATTTTCTTTATGCTTTACCACAACAGAACCAATTAATTTCTTAGAGCTTTCATTATCAAAATGCCAAAAATCACTACCGGATTGTTCAATTAACTTATTGATATAATTTAGAGTTTGAAAGGGTAAAAGTGCTTTAACAATTTGAACAACCCTGTCATCACCACAATCTATGTCCTTTGGTATTAATGTTTCTAAAGCCGTCCAAATAGTCAATAATTTATTTTCTATTTGTTCAGTTGTAAGAGAAATACTGTGTAAATCAATCGCTCTACTTATTCTGTATAATGTATTAGGTGGTAAATCTAAAACTGTAAGTAAATCTTTTGCTTTTAAGGCAGCTACTTTAGGTTTTATGTCGGCCTTTTTAATTATGGACTTTATAGGCTCATCTCTTAGAAGTACAAATTTATCTGAGTGATTAATTACAAGAGCAAGGTCGCTTATTTTTGGAGTTTCTTTATGGTGGTAAAAAGAAAATAAGTTCCCAATTTTAAATAATGGTATTTCAGTTTGAATCCTTGCGACATTATCATCTAGAGCTTCAACATTATCAAAAATGATGAAAGTTTCTGATTCACTTCTTTTTTCAATGTATGCCTTTTCTTCGCCGGTTAAATTTTCAAGTGAAAAACTATCGGAAATTTTAAATTTCAAAGATTCACCAACACTTTCAAATTCAGAAAATACTCTGCTTACTTTATATACTACTGTAAATTTCTTTTTTTCGAAATTAAAAATGTCAAAAAAAGATTGCGGAGTTTGGTGTTTAAATTTTTCTGAATAATTGAAGAAAAATTTATTGGTATTATGATAAATATAAGCAGTAGTATATCCGTAATTAATTAATTCTGTAATATATGACCTAGTCGCTTTATATATTTTTTCTTTTTCCTTGTTTTCAGGAATAATTTTGACCAGAATATTTTGAATTTTATTAAGATATTTTTTGTTGTCAAGAAAATGATACAACAAAAGAACCGTTTCTTTAAGTTTTTTTAAGTTGCTTTTATTGGCATTAATTTTCTCAACTATACCATTTAATTTATTTCCGATTAATTCCTTTGCAACAAAGTCGCTATTCAAGCTAAATTGCAATTCTTCAATAATTGAATCAATATTGGGTTTTTTAATTAATCCAACTTTGATATTTTCAATAGTTTGCAATGTTTCAATACATAAAAGCCTAACATTAAGAGCTTGTGGCTTATATGTGTCAAGAGTGTAATCGAAAAGTGCCTCGTTAAGAGCTTGAGCAAAAAATAATAAACCTTGTTTATTAGAAAAGTCTGTCCAATGTGATGTCTTTATGTATTTCATATCGTTTTTGCATTACGCCTAACTATTGGCTATATTCAACTTTAAGCGTTTATAACTACAAGTACTTAAACTTCCCTTAACTAAAACAAATATAATAAAATCCCTAACCATTTGTTAAAAACCCTATCAATTTCCTCTACAAACTTTCCCCACCCCACCCTAAACCTTTACGTTTTAGCCGCAAGGGGTACTATTTTTGATACAAATAGTTGATTTTTTGAAAGAAATGATCATTTGTGCGATACAATAATTCATTTGTTTGAAAGAAATGGTCATTTGTTCGATACAATAATTCATTTGTATCAAAAGAATGAGCATTTGTGTGGTAGAATAATTCATTTGTATCGAAAAATAATTTATTGACGGCTTAAAAACCAAAGCGGGTATACGCAAAAAGGGCATCCTTGTCAGGGATGCCCTTGTTTGTAGATAAAGAGTTGACGACTCTTATGCAGTAGGTAATGTACCTGCTGTGCTGTGTGTTCCGCCTCCGCCTAAGTTGCGCCCGCCGGCACCAACCTTTAGAGGAAACCACGGACTCCAGTTGTAGGTTTTCTTTTTGGTATCTACTTTCTTGCTTCTAAAGTACCAGGTATCGCCATAAGTAAGGCCGCTTACGCTGGTTATAGAAGTATCTGTAGAGGGTAAGTTTATGATAGTTACCATATCCTTACTACTTTCCCATTCAGTATGCCCACCACCATCTGCTGTTATTATTACCTTGCCGGGTATTTGTGTGTTATAAGCTTCATTTTTTCTTTTACTGTTTCCGCTTTTACCTCTCACAAATAACCCTGCACTCTCAATAATTGTTTTGGCTATGCCCGGGTTTGCTTTAGCTTTGGCTTGCACCATTGCTATTACAAGATCCAGGTCATCCTTTACAGTATCAAAAGCATCGTCGCGTAGCCCCACCGCCCCTGCGATATGGGATTCAGCATCTGCTGCCTGATCTGTAAAAGCCAAAACATCAGCATTAAATTGGGTTTGGGTTAGCGTGCCTTCTGTCCATCCGGTAGCGAAGTATGTGTTAGTTGTCAACTTCGTCTGAATGTCCTGCACACGCAGCACCCTGTCGCCCCATTTAGAAGGCATTTTTACAACCGCCTTCCCGGTTAGAGTTGATGTGCTCATGTTATTTAGGATTTTCTGATTAAACAATAATGGCGGTTTCCTTATTCATTTAAGCGTGAAACAAGCCGCCAAGCAAAGCCTGTATTAAACGGACACTTCCTGTGCCGGTTCAACCTTGTTGTATGTTATACTTTGGTGGCATGTTTTTAAGTTTGTAGTATAAAGATATAGCAAAAAAGGAGTACAAAAACAAGAACTTTTTAAACGGTAGTGTTTTTTCGATAAGCGGTTAGTTTTTGATAAAAAAACGGTAAAAAGCTTTTTAAAACATCAGCTTATGTATGCGCTTTTGATGATGTTTTTTGTTTCGATTTTGCAGAAGGTTTATTGTAGTATTAGGGATAAGCTTTTCATGCAAGGTATAAAATTATTTCTTATGTTTGTTAGATAAATTATAATAGCATGAAGAAGATTTTATTTATTTTATCGATGTTTATATGGGTTTCATCTATACTTGCCCAAGCCCCGCAAGGTATAAACTATCAGGGTGTAGCACGCAATACGTTTGGGGCTGCTATTTCAAATGCACCTATTAGTGTGCAGTTTCAAATACATCAGGGTAGTGCAGGTGGTGCGGTTGTTTTTAATGAAACACAAACTACAAACACCGATACTTTTGGTTTGTATAGTTTGGTTATTGGAGCAGTTACACCACTTAGTTCTGTTAACTGGTCTGCCGGGCAACTATTTTTACAAGTAACTATTAATGGTACTGCGGTTGCAACTACTCAATTACAAAGCGTGCCTTATGCTTTATATTCTGGTGGTTCTTCAACAGGCGTTACTTCGGTTAGTACCAATACCACTTTAACCGGGGGTACAATTACAAATACAGGAACGTTAAGTTTAGCAACGCTTGCTCCAAATCCTAACGGTACTTATGGAGATTCTACACATTACCCTGTTGTTACAGTTGACCCATATGGCAGGGTAACAAATGTAGCCTTACAAAGTATAGCCCCCGGTGGGGTTACTTCGGTAACAGGCGTAGCACCCATTACCACAACCGTTTTTGCAAGCGGTGCCGTATCGGTTGGTACATCAACAACTATAACGGCAGGCATGGTTGGTTCGGCTACCGCTATACCTGTAATTACTTACGACCAGTATGGAAGAATAACGGCTGTTACAACCAACACAATAAGCAGTAGTGCTTTGCCACCACCAACTATAGGTTCGTTGCTTTATGTTAATCCGGCAAATACGTGGGCACCTACTAATCCATCCAATGTTTCATCGGATGGAAATTCAATAACCGTTGTAAATACAACCACTGTTGGTACTGCGGGTACTTTTTCTAGTTCGGCTACAAGTAGCGGTAACGCTGCTTTGCAAGCTACCAGCAATAGTTCTACAGGCTATGCCATAAAAGCTGATAACATAGGAAATGGCGCGGCCATAGTTGCTACTACAACAGGAGGTGAATATGCTGTGGGAGGATTTATGTCTAGTGGTGGAGGTAATGCAATGGAAGGGCATTTGAAAAATGGTGCAGCTGGTGGCAATGCTATTAGCGGTACGATAGATGATAATACCAGCATAGGTACTGCCGGCTATTTTACAAATATTAACGCTAACAATTCTTTTCCTACTATTTATGATTCAACCAATGGAACA
>CAJCJB010000116.1 GCA_903970545.1 Candidatus Saccharimonadota bacterium
ATTTTGATTCTATCGATGAATTAAAAGATGAATTATTGCAGTATCTTTATTACTATAATCATGAACGCCCGCATCAAGGTATTAATGGAATAAAACCTATTGAAATGATTAAAAAAACGTTACCGAATTAAATAACCTTTAAAGATGTGAGGCTGCGCTTTATAGATATGTGCTTGCGCTTTGTAGATATGTGCCTGAGTAACATAGATATGAGGTTGAGCTCCGTAGATATGTATCTGAGTAACGTAGATATATGGCTGCGCTTTGCAGATATATGGCTGAACCGCTGAAGGTGAACCCTCTGCCACAAAAGAAACTTGGTTGTTAACCCCTGCTATATAGTTTGGTGTTTGGTACATAATTTATTATCTTGTAATGCTAAGTTACGACATTGAAAAGGCGAAAAGTAAATTATCTGCAAAAAGGGGCCAAAAACTTTTTTAACGGTCATTTTTAACAATTAAACGGTAAGTTTTTGCAGCAAAGCTGGTTTTTTCTACTTTAGTAAGACAAAAGGTTTTGAGTATATTTGCTTTGGAATAAGAAACATGAAATATTTCTGCATACTAATTATATCCTCACTAAGCGTTGGTTTTTACGGACAAACATTTAATGATTATATTAAAAAAGCAAATACTTTGTACCAGAACGCAGACTATAAAGATGCCATACATAATTATACTAAGGCAGCTGAGTTAAGTCCTTCAAACGATACTACCTATGTTAAGAGGGGTTTGTGTAAATTTGTTTTAAAAAAATATGATAGCGCAATTGCAGACTATAATAAAGCCATTGGATTAAACCCTAAGAATGATTTGGCTTATAAAAACAGGGGGGATGTAAATGTTGAACTGAAAAATTTTATAGGTGCTAAATTTGATTATACAAAAGCTATTGAATTAAACCCTAAAGACATTAAAGCATACATTAACAGAGGTAGGTTAAAGCACAATAAATTAAAAGATCAATTAGGGGCTATTTCAGATTACAACAAGGCTATTGAATTGGATCCAAAATTTGCTGGTGCTTATTATATGAGGGGCAATGCAAAAAGAAACTTAAAAGATATGGATGGGGCTTGTATGGATTGGCATAAAACAGTTGAGTTAGGTGGTACAGATGATCAGGGACAGATAAGTAAATATTGCAAATAACTATGCGGCGTATCATTACTATACTTTTAACCCTTAGCTTATTATTTACAACTTCTTTTTGCGGCGAACCTGCTTATGAAGAATTTTATAAAAAAGGGGATGCATCGGGCAAAGCCAAAGATTATAAAGAAGCTATCGTGCAGTATAACAAAGCCATTGAGTTAAACCCCAAGATTGCCAAGGCTTACAATGGAAGAGGTATTTGTAAGAACGAGTTAAATGATTTTAAAGGCGCCATAGAAGATTATAACAAAGCCATTGAACTGGAACCAAACCACGATTGGATATATAATAACAGGGGTATAGCTAAATACAGAGCAGGCGATAATGCAGGGGCTTTAGCAGATTATTACAAAGCCATTAAACTGAACCCAAAATATACTGACACTTATTTTAATGTAGGACTTTGTAAATATGATATGAAAGATTATGCAGGTGCTGTTGATGGCTTTAATAAATCTATTGAGTTAGATTCCAGTTATGGAGAGACGTATTATTACAGAGGGCTTAGCAAAAAAGGCTTAGAAGATTATGTAGGCGCTTGCACCGATTGGGTGAAAGCAAAAAAGATGGGTAGCAAAGATGCTGACAGCTTAATAAATAAACACTGTAAATAATATGACATTTAAACAACGCTTACGGTTTTATTTTATTGGCTTTGGTATGGGCTTGCTTGTACTGGCTATGGTTTTAAACAGAAGAGGTTGCAAAGGATTAAATGTAAATACCCAGAAAATAGAAGAACTACGGTATCAGAAGTGGGAGATAAACGATGCCATGCGTTGCAAGCTAAAGTGCGCAGGCTTTGCTACCGATAGTTTATTTTTTAAAGATGTGCTAACCTGCAAAGTAAATTACGGCGAAAGCAGTATACACGAAGAACCTTGCGGTAAATATGTTTTAGAATCTTCTGCAAAAAGCGCAGGCACTTATACTTTATTGATTGCCGATTGCGACAGTACCAGCAAGTTGTTGGATGTTTTTATAAAAAGTCCTTGTGCTTGTAAGTAAAAGAATAAGGAATTACTTGGTTAAATTCTTAAAGTAATCAAATATTAAACGGATACCCACGCCTGTGCCACCTTTGGTACGATAAGCATCTCTGGCTACAAGAAATGCAGGGGCTGCAATATCAAAGTGCATGTATGGGTAGTCAGTGTACTTAACCAAGAATCTTCCGGCAGTAATGGCACCTGCATAAGGTCCACCAATATTTTTTCTATCAGCAATATCAGATTTCAAAAGCTCATCATACTCTTCCCAAAAAGGAAACTCAGCCAAGCGCTCATGTACATTATCGCCGCTTTCTTTCAACTGGTTCTTCATTTTATCAGACACAGTACCCATGCAAACAATGCCCTGCGCACCAATAGCAGCAGCAGCAGCGCCAGTTAGCGTAGAAAATTCGAAAGCAGCTACCGGTTTATACTTTTTAGCATAGCTAAGGGCATCTGCCAAAATCATGCGGCCTTCGGCATCGCTGTTAAGCATCTCAACGGTAGAGCCATCATGCATAGTAATAATATCTCCGGGTGCAAATGCATTAAAACCCGGACGGTTATCAGTTGCAGGCACAAGGGCTATAACGTGCACTTTTAATTTTGCTTTAGCAATAGCATACATCAAACAACCAACAGCTGCACCACCTGCCATATCGCACTTCATAGTATCCATGCCTGCAGTTGGTTTAATGCTTAGTCCGCCGGTATCATATACCACACCCTTGCCCACCAATACATAAGGTTGTTTATTAACAGCACCTTTTGGTTTGTATTCCATAATTGTAAAAGTAGGTGGGTCTACACTACCTTGGTTTACAGAAAGTAAGCCTCCCATTTTAAGCGAAGTGATTTTTGCTTTGTTCAATACCTCTACACTAAAACCTGCTTCTTTACCCATCTTTACAAAAGCATTGGCAAGGTCGGTAGCGTTTAAAATATTTACGGGCTCATTCACTAAATCGCGGGCTTTGCAGGTAGCCTCGGCAACAATGTTTACTTCTTCTAAATGGCTTTCGGTAATATCTTTTGCATGAACAAATAAAGTATTTAGTGTATTCTTTTCCTTTTCGGCTTTTGTTTTGTGCTTTATGAATTGATAGTTGCCCAACAGCATTCCCTCAATAAAAGCAAGGGTAAATTTTTTATCTAAGTCGGAAGTAATAATTACCGAAGTCTTTTTGAGCTCGTTCAATGCTCCGGTAACCGTATTGGCTGTACGGCGTAGCGCTTCTTTTTGTTTTGCACCATCTTTCTTATCATCCGTAAGCACTATAAACACAATGCGTGTAAACTGGTTAACAGCCACAAACTTCTTATCGTCTTTTAGTTGTTTTTCAATGTAGGTAACCTGTTCGGCAGTTAAAGCATATTCGCTTTTGTTTTTAAATGATTTGCAGATGATAACTAAGTTATCGTCTTTAAGTGCGGATGTTTTTACAATCGAAGTCATATTATGTGTAATTTTGATGTGCTAAATGTAACAAGAAATCTTTCTTTATAACATGCAAACAGATAAACTTTTATCGCGCGCCCTTAACTTAGAATTTTTAAGTATTGAAGAAGGCGTGTTTCTTTTTGAGAATGCGGCCCTTACCGACCTGATGTTTACGGCAAATGAAATACGTAAACTAAAAAAGGGCGACAACAAACTTGTTACCTGGCAGATAGACCGCAACGCCAACACTACCAATGTATGTATTGCTAATTGTAAGTTTTGCAACTTCTATCGCATACCCGGTCATGCAGAAAGTTATGTTACAACCATTCCAGAATATAAAAAGAAGATAGATGAGTTATTTCGTTATGGTGGAGACCAACTGCTATTGCAAGGCGGGCATCATCCTGATTTAGGATTGAGCTTTTATGTGAATTTGTTTAAAGAATTAAAGAGCCTTTATCCGCAATTAAAATTGCATTCGCTTGGTCCACCTGAAATTGCACATATAACCAAGTTAGA
>CAJCJB010000117.1 GCA_903970545.1 Candidatus Saccharimonadota bacterium
TGATGGCCCATCTTTAGGAGTTCCACCTTCAGGAACATGTATATGAATATTTTTACCTTTAAAGGTATCAGTAGTTGCATCAATAATTTCGGGATGTGATTTTAAGAACTCTAAAGCAATTACAGCACTCTCTTTCATTACATCGCCTAAATTACCAGTTAAGGTTAATTTTTGCTCAGCACCTTGCGAAGCAGATAAACTTGATTCTATAAATAAAATATCTCCTCCTGTTTGGGTCCATGCTAAACCTGTAACTACACCCGGTACATCATTACCCTGATATTTATCTTTACTATGTGCAGGGCCAAGTATTTTTATCAATGTATCTTCGCTAACTTTAGTTAGATTCTTTTTGTTGCTTGCTATTTCTTTAGCCGTAAAGCGCGCAACTTTAGAAATACGTTTTTCAAGTCCGCGTACACCACTCTCACGCGTATAATCCTCGATTATCTTATCTAAAATTTTATCAGAAATTTTTAATTGCGATTTCTTTAAACCTGTATCTTCTGTTATTTTAGGGATGATGTGCTTTTGTGCAATTTGTATTTTCTCTTCGGTAGTATAGCCGCTTATTTCAATAATTTCCATCCTGTCTCTCAACGCAGGTTGTATGGTATTTAAAGAATTGGCTGTAGCAATAAAAAGCACTTTGCTCAAATCAAAATCATGTTCTAAGTAATTATCATAAAAGGTAGAATTTTGCTCAGGGTCAAGTACTTCTAACAATGCAGAAGAAGGGTCACCATGATAATCGTTACCCATTTTATCTATTTCATCTAATACAAAAACAGGATTGGATGATTGAACCTTTTTTATGTTCTGCAAAACACGTCCGGGCATAGCACCAATGTATGTTTTACGGTGCCCACGTATTTCACTTTCATCTTTTAATCCGCCTAAACTCATGCGCACATACTTTCTGCCTAATGCTTTGGCAATGCTTTTTCCAAGAGAAGTTTTTCCTACACCCGGAGGTCCATATAAACAAAGAATAGGGGACTTCAAATTTCCTTTAAGTTTTATTACGGCAAGATGTTCCAGAATACGTTCTTTAACTTTATCTAGCCCGTGATGATCTTCATTTAAAATACGTTCTGCATTTTTAAGATTAAAATCATCTGCGGTATATTCATTCCAGGGTAACTCAAGCAGTAGCTCCAAGTAGTTTGTTTGAATAGCATATTCAGCCGCATTTGGATTCATACGTTGAAGTTTAGCAATTTGCTTTTCAAAAACTTCCTGCACTTCTTTGCCCCATTTTTTATTCTTTGCTTTTTCTTTAAACTCTACTATTTCCTGTTCGTGTTGATTTCCACCTAACTCTTCCTGAATAGTTTTTATTTGCTGATTTAAAAAGTACTCGCGCTGTTGTTTATCTATATCCGTTTTTACCTTATTCTGTATTTCATTCTTTAACTGCAACATTTGTAACTCCTGCGTCAGGTTTTTCAAAACAAGCGTTGCCCTCAAAGTCAAATCAGGTTGTTCCAACATTTTTTGCTTTTCTACCGAAGGAACATTGGCATGTGACGAAATAAAATTGATTAAGAAGGAAGCACTCTCTATATTATTAATAGCAAAAGCTGCCTCACTAGGCATTTGAGGAGATTGCTTAATAATTTGAGTAGCTAAATCTTTTAAAGAAGATACTAATGCAGAGAATTCTTTATCGTTCTTCTTTGCCTTTGTTTCTTCAAACGGAATTACTTTTGCTTTAAAATAAGGTTCTGTTTGAGTAAACTCGCCTGTTTTAAAACGCTTTTTCCCTTGTAAGATTACTGTTGTGCTGCCGTCGGGCATACGCAGTTGCTTAATAATGTGCGCAATGGTACCTACTTCGTTCAAGTCTTCGGGCTTAGGTTCCTCAACAGCATCATTCTTTTGAGATACAACACCAATAGTTTTATCGCCTTTATAAGCATCGCGTATTAATTGAATAGATCTGTCTCTGCCAACAGTAATTGGGATTACAACACCGGGAAATAAAACGGTATTGCGTAATGGAAGTATAAAGACTGATTCTGGCAGTTTTTCATTGTTCATCTGGTCTTCGTCTTCTTGCGATAACAAAGGGATAAACTCTGCGTCTTCGTTGTTTAGGTTATTAAATTGAATATCGTTATATAGTGAGTCGTTCATTTTAAAAAATTAATTGTCTTTGATGTAAAAAACCATGCCATTTCTACTTACTTGTCAAAATGGCGTTATTGTGATGTTATTTGCGAATAAATGGTAGTATTAGCTGCATCAATACCGGCAAGTATCCCTAATACTTTAGTTTTTTCTTCAGGAGTTGCATTTTTAAATATGTTTACTATCTCCCTATTTTTTGCTTCAAAAAATATTTGCATATTATAAGAGCCTGGGCGGTTCTTAGCCACTTCATTAAGGTTATCAAGGGCTTGCATAATAGCAGTACGACCATCTTCCGGTTTATCATACATAATATCCATACCTTTACGATGATAGGTATACATACTTTCTCTTAATGGCTGAAACATAGGGCTTAGCATATTATCTATGTATACATAACGGTTTCTGAATGAGTTATCTGAAGATTGCCAGCCTATCAACTCAGCAGGACTAGCACTTTGTGCGTTCTGTACAACAATTTGCGCTTTTTTCCACAAATCAGTTCCACCCAGTAACGAATAGCTATCATAATCTAATGCTAACATTACGTAAGCATAATAAGCTAAAACAGATGTAAGGGTTGAGCTAAAGCCTTGTAAATTAAAATCAAAAGGCTGACCCTGAATGTATGTAAATGTAAATGACTTATCATCAAAGTCAAGTAAAGGCGATCTGTATCCTGCTTGAAATATAGGACGTTCAGAATCTAATTCAAGTGTTCCCTGATAAAGACCGCTACCTAAATCCTGACTTACAACAATGTTAACCTGACAATCTATTTTTTCGTTTTGTTCAAATTTATCATTGGTAAACCTATAGTTATTAATAAACTCATTTACCTGACCTTTTAAAGCAGCAAATATTGCCTGATTAGCCGCACCCGATAATTGGCTTGCATCTACCAGTACCTGGCAATTTAATTCTTGCGCATAGGAAGTATTAAAAGCAACTACAAAATACAAGATTAAGAGATATGAAAAAATCCGTTTCATGCTTATTTTTTTAAATAACTCAAGGTAAAATTAAGAATATCTTTTGCAACATCCTCTTTACTTTTTAACCCATAGTCAAACACCTTGCCTTTATTATCAATAATGCTTATTTTATTGGTATCCATAGCAAATCCGGCACCGGAATCCTGTAAAGAATTAGCTACAATAAAATCTAAATTCTTAGCCTTTATTTTTTGTTTGGCATACTCTATTACATTTTCTGTTTCAAGAGCAAAACCAACTAAACATTGCTTCTTTTTTTGTTTGCCAAGTTCAGCTAATATATCAATGTTTTTGGTAAGGTTTAGTTTTAAATTGGCTTCTTTCTTTTTTATCTTTTGATGGGAATACTCAGCTGCTTTATAATCGGCTACTGCCGCTGACATTATGGCAACATCTGTACTTTTAAATAAATTCGTACAATGCTCATACATTTCATTAGATGATTCTACACGAATGCAAGTAACAGTGTTATTTGGAGAAAGATGTGTTGGGCCTAATACCAAGGTAACATCAGCTCCTTCATGTGCAAAAGCGTTTGCCAATGCAATACCCATTTTTCCGGTAGAGCGATTGCCTATAAAGCGCACAGGGTCTATTTCTTCGTAAGTGGGTCCGGCTGTTATAAGTACTTTCTTTCCTTTAAAAGAACCATGCGTTTCAAATCCCTTTTCTAAAAACAGAACAATGTTTTCAGGTTCTGCCATTCTACCCTCGCCATGCAAACCACTGGCTAACTCACCGGTTTCAGGTGGAATAATAACATTACCAAAAGAAACAATTTTTTTAAGATTGCTTTGCGATGTGGGGTGATGATACATATCCACATCCATAGCTGGTGCTACATACACTTTGCATCTTGCCGATAGATAAGTAGTTAGTAATAAATTATCGCAAACACCGCTTGCCATTTTAGCTATGGTATTTGCCGTGCAGGGTGCTATTACAAAAGCATCTGCCCACATGGCTATATGTACATGGTTATTCCACTCCTTCTCTTGACTAAAAAAATCTATTTCTACTTTATTTTTAGATAATACAGAAAGTGTATGCGGGCTAACAAAAGTCTGTGCATCAGGCGTCATTACTACTTTAATTTCTGCGCCCTTTTTAATAAACAAACGTACTAAATTAGCTACTTTATAAGCGGCTATTCCTGCTGTTACTCCTACTAATATCTTTTTTCCTTTTAGCATTAAAAAACAAAAGGCAGCGTGCTATGTGCCAACTGCCTTTACTAACGTAAAATTTAATTTTTATTGTGCTTTCTCGTCAGTTGTTTTACGATAATGTATTTTTTCGTCTAAAAACTCCTGAATAGCAATCAAAGTTGGTTTAGGTAATTTCTCGTAGAATTTAGAAACCTCAATTTGCTCGCGGTTTTCAAAAATCTCTTCCAAATTATCTGAATGAGAACTAAAATCATCTAACTTCTCGTGCAGTTCTTCGCGCATTTGAATAGCTATCTGGTTAGCTCTGCGGCTCATGATAGTAACGGCTTCGTAGATGTTACCTGTTTTTTCGTCAAACTGACGGATATCGCGGGTAACGGTAGTTGGGTCTGCTTTTACGTTTTTAAAATCCATGGTTATTTTTGTTTATGATGTTCGTTTTTTAATAGTTCACAATCCCTATAGATAATTTCTGCTTCTGCTAGAAATGGACTATTGGGGTGCAAATCTACGAATTTTAAGTAATTCGTCATAGCTTTTTCTAAACGATCTGGTTTTTTAGATTCTACGCTGTTTTTTGCCAGTAAATAATAGGATTTAATAATCATAAAACGCATTTCTTCAGTATGGCGTGATTCGGCAAAATCTTTCATAAAATTCTCGCAGGCAGGGGTAGCTGCCTTCCAATCGTTTCTGTAGAAGTAACTTTTAGCAATTTCGTAAGCTTTTCTTTCCAGTTTGGCTCTAAGCTTATCTACTAAGGTATTACAACTGTCAACACGGTTACTTTCGGGATATTCATTCAAAAAGTTCTGCATCTCCTGTATGGCATTCTTTGTATCTGTTTGGTCTAAACTATACTTGGGCGAACTTAAATAGTAGCAATACGCATTCATAAAAGCACATTCTTCGGCATGTTTACTGGTATGATACGTTCTTACAAAGGTGCGGAAGTGAAACCCCGCCAGGGCATAATCGGTTAAATAATAACTGCAATAGGCATAATAATAGTAAACCAGTTCGGCACGGTCAGTCCCCTTAAAAACCGGAATTAACTCCTCGAACAACGTTTGTGCCGATGTGTAATTTGTTTTATCGTAATATTCTAAAGCTTTCGTATATTTAAGCTCGTAATCCGAGCTCTTCATAACCTTGTTAAGCTCGCTACAAGAAAAAAAGACAATAGAAATAAGTATTAATGGAAAATATATATAAGATTGCCCCCTCATTTATAAGTTTGCAAAGGTATTAAAATGGAAGATATAACCATACACCTGCTAAAAGGCTTTTGTGGCTTGTATTTTGGCGACAACCCCACCAGGGGTGTTAAACTATTTGGCGAACCCGATGAGAAAGAGGAGCTTACCGATGAACTCTTAAACGAAAAAAGCACCGTGTATCATTATTGGAAAATGGGCTTCTCGTTGTTTTTTAAGAATGATGAAAACAAGGGTTTGCACTGTGTGGAGGTTGATAATAAAGATGCCATTGTATTAGGCGAAAAAATATTCGTACTAAAAGAAGAAGCAATTAAAGCCTTGTTTAAAAAGAACACTTTTCCTTTAACCGAAACCGAGCAACATGCCTGGGGCGAAAAGCGACTAAGCTTTGACGAAGCCTTTGCCGATTTGTATTTTGAAAACGGCAAACTAATATCCATCAACTTTTGTACCCCCGATTACTTTGCCGATATAGATAAGTTGAATATGAATTAGTGGCTATGGCACTGCCAGCCAGTATAGGTATTAGCTCATCGTTTTAGTTTTTTAATTGCTTGCTAGATGTTGAAAGAATTTCGTCGTACTTCCTTTGAGATGACAAAGAGTTAAACCTTTATAAAAAGATTCTGAGCCATTCGATAGCATCATCTTGTTTGGTAAAAATTTTGGTGGGGCGACTGGGTTTGTTTATTTTTAAATAAAAATTACCAATAATAGAATGCCCTACATTAGTGGCTATATAGGCATCGGCGCTGGCATAAGGGCAGGCTTCTTTTAGCGCCCAAAACTCGCGGGCATCAACAGGGGGAATAGCAAATTCATCGAGTGTAATTAGCAAAGGAGCCTGGCGGTGATTTATCATTTGCCCCATAACGATGGAGAATTTTTTAAGTGATTCCACACCCCACTCTATAGCACCCGATGTGTGCGAATGTACAATACCATCGCTACGCAGTTTAATAGTAAACGCTTCGCAAATTTCTGTGGCGATTATTTTAACTTCTTTATCTAAAACTTTCGCTGTCAAGTGCTTTATTTAATTACAATGTCCGTCGGCAATAGAAATAGCTTTTGAGATGATATCTAAGCCTTCATCTATCTGATCTTTGGTAATGATGAGTGGAGGGGCAATAAATATCCAGTTCCAACGCACAAAGGTGTACATGCCCAGTTCGCTTATTTTGGCAGCTACTTTGTTCATTATTTCCATTTCGTTAGGTGCGGCATTCCAGGGAGCCATAGGTTCTTTGGTCTTTCTGTTTTTTACCAGCTCTATGCAACCCAACAGGCCTGTGTTGCGGAAATCGCCAATGCTGGGGTGTTTATCTTTTAGTTTCTCTACCTGCTTATCTACATAATGCCCCATGTTGGCGGCGTTCTCAATCAGGCTATCTTCTTCGTAAATTTTAATTACTTCGTTGGCAGCAGCGCAAGCAACGGCATGTGCAGAATAAGTTAAGCCTATAGGCAAAGGTTTATCATTAAAATGGGTGGCAATTTTTTCGCTCATAATTACACCACCCAAAGGAATATAACCGGAAGTAATACCCTTTGCCATACATAACATATCAGGCTCTACACCGTGATGGTCTATACCAAACCATTTGCCTGTGCGCCCAAAGCCACTCATTACTTCATCGCAAATAGTAAGGATGCCATATTTATCGGCAAGGGCTTTTACTTTTTTCCAATAGCCCTTAGGGTATTTAATACAACCGGAAGAACCGCTTTCGCCTTCCATTAAAATAGCGGCAACGCTGTTAACGCCTTCGTATTTAATAATGCGCTCCATGTGGGCAACGGCATTATCACAACACCCTTCTTCTGTTTTGCTATCCCACGGACACCGGTAAAAATAAGGGTTCTCTACATGTATGATATTGGGTACGCCCTGGCTATCATGCGGAATACCACGAGGGTCGCCACCAGCGCTTAGCGCACCATAAGTTGCACCATGATAACTTTGATACAGGGTAATTATTTTATGACGACCTGTAACTAAACGGGCTGTTTTAATAGCATGCTCTATAGCCTCGGTACCACCATTAGTAAAGAAGGTGCGGTTTAATGTACCAGGGGTAATTTCAGCTAATTTTTTTCCTAATAAACCACGTGCTTCAGTTGCCATGCCGGGGTTTACATAACTCACTTCCTGCATTTGTTTGACTACAGCATCAGTAACACGCTGGTCACCATGACCAATGTTTACGTTCATTAACTGCGAGGTAAAATCCAAGTAACGTTTGCCGCTTCTGTCATATACATAAACGCCTTTGGCATGTTCGGCATTAATAGGATTCAGCCCACTTTGCTTGCTCCACGAGAAGATGGTATGCTCCAGATTATTCTTTAAAATCTCTTCTTTGCCTGTTTTAGATGCTGTTAGTGTGCTCATGTTAATGTTATTAGAAGATGTAAAATTAAGAATTATACGTTAAGCGTTTGTAAGTATAACGTTAAATTTACGTTAGGAGTCGTGCAGAGGAAAGCTTTTATAATTAAGCCACCACTTCCCCTTTAGTTTCTTTCTTGTAAGCGTAGAATATTCCTCCAAAAGAAATAAACAATACCAACAGAGAGCCTGCTAAGGATATCTTCTCTCCTACGAAGTAAACAGCAGGTTTAAAGTTAAACGCTACCGTATGTTTGCCTGCCGGTATAACCATAGCGCGCAATACATAATCGGCATTTACATAGGGGCTTTCTTTACCATCTATAGTTGCTACCCACCCTTTGGGGTAATATATTTCAGAGAATACAGCCAACTGGTCGGTTTTGGCGTTTGTTTCGTACACCAGTTTATTAGCCTGATAGGAGTTTAGTTTTATACTTGCATCCACATCAAAAGAGGGTTTAAAACCTTTTAATACATCATTAAACTTATCATTAATAATGGCGGTTTCTTTAGTATTTATATCCGATAGTTTTAATATCTCATCGTTAGCAGAGTTTACAGGTAGTATATTCTTTACAAACCAGGCATTGCCATTAGCCATTGGGTTAACCAAAGGAGGAGCTTCATCGTTTATAATAACATATTTTGTATTCAGCATATTAAGCACCTGTGTATTGGCAAAAGCTGCGCGTAACGAAGAATCTGAGACACCTGCACCACGAAGACTTTTCATTAGTGTTGCCGTATTTCTGTCAATCTGAAAATCGATTAACTCCTGATAGCGTTTTAGTTTAGCACCATGGTAACCTCCAATTGATTTGTGGTAATAAGACGTAGAAGCATCGTTATAGGTATTGCGCGCCATGTTAAGCACACGGTAATCAAGTGATTTGTCTTCTAA
>CAJCJB010000118.1 GCA_903970545.1 Candidatus Saccharimonadota bacterium
ATTTATTTAAAAAAGACCGCCCCGATTTTGAAAGCAAATGGAACGACATTAAAATATTTGTAGAATATGGCATGCTTAGCGATGATAAATTCAACGAAAAAGCACAAAAGTTTGTCATGCTTACCAACACCGAAGGCGCTAAATTTACTTTAGAAGAATACGAGAATAGAATAAAACCCAGCCAAACCGATAAGGATAAAAAACTGGTTTATTTATATACTACCAATGTTACCGAACAACACAGCTATATACAAGCCGCTAAAGACAGAGGCTATGATGTAATTGTGTTTGATACTCCTTTAGACCCACATTTTATTGGTAAATTGGAAAGCACCCTAAAAGAAGTTTCCTTTGTGCGCGTGGATGCCGATACGGTTGAAAAACTGATTAAAAAAGATGACGGACAAGTATCTAAACTGAGCGAAGACCAAAAGAAAGAACTGCAACCTATTGTAGAAGAAGTAATTTCTAAAGAGAAGTTTACCGTAATATTTGAAAGTCTGAGCGAAAAAGATGCGCCCATGATGATTACCCGCCCCGAGTTTATGCGCCGTATGAAAGACATGGGCTCTATGGGTGGCGGCATGAGTTTTTATGGTGAGATGCCCGATATGTATAACCTGGTAGTAAACACCAACCACCCGCTTATTGGCAAAATATTGGCAGAAACCAATGCCGATAAACGCAAAGCCATCAGCAAACAAGCCGCAGATTTGGCCATGCTATCGCAGGGTTTATTAAAAGGCGAAGAGCTTACCAAGTTTATCAAACGCTCGGTAGAGTTGATTGACTAATATTACCTGAAACATTTTTAGGGCGTTCCGGCGGTTTACCGTCGGCGGGCTTTACGCGCTGCACGGTAACTTGCTAATTAAAGCACGGATTGCAAATCCACGCAAGCAGGGGCGAAGGTCTACTTCTTTAATAATTCTTTTTTAAGACTATCCCAAAGAAACTCAAAAGTGTTTTCAAGAAATTCGCTCAGAGCATTATACTCAGTCAAATATTTAACATAGCCCTCCATCCCTGCACCAAAGAAATAACCCTATACCACTCAACACATAAATTGCACCATCTCCAAAATAATCACCACTTTTGCTTGAGCTTACATTAGTGTAATGCAGGCAATAAAAAAAAATTAAACCTAAAAAAACATGAACTTAAGCGGAAACACAATTTTAATAACCGGCGGTGCAAGCGGCATTGGTTATGAAATGGCAAAAGAATTTATTAAAAATAAAAACACGGTTATTGTTACCGGGCGCAACGAGCAAAAGTTACAAAAGGTAAAAGCCGAGTTGAAGGATGTGGTTACCATTAAAAGTGATGTAAGTAACCCCGATGATGTGAAGGCACTTTATGAGCAGGTGGCTAAAGATTTTCCGGCTCTGAATGTTTTAATAAACAATGCAGGTGTTATGTTGGAGGTTAATTTACAAAAGCACAAACTGTCTCCAACCGATTTAACCAAAGAAATTGATATCAACGTGAAGGGAACCATCTGGATGATTGATGCCTTTCTTCCCTTGCTTAAAAAGAATAAAAATGCGGCAACGGTTATTGTTTCATCGGGGCTGGCATTTGTACCATTGCCCATTTCTGCCGTTTATTGTGCTACCAAAGCAGCACTGCATTCATACACCTTATCGCTAAGAGAGCAGTTAAGAAATACGGATGTAAAAGTGTTTGAATTGGCACCACCGGCAACTGAAACTGAGTTGCTTGCAGGCTTTAATCCGGGAGATAGAAAAGGAGTAAGCGTGATGTCGGTTCAGACAATGGTGGCTGCATTTTTAACCGGATTCTCTAATGATAAATTTGAAATATGCCCGGGTCAATCCAGTCAGTTACGTTTTATGAGCAGGTTTTTCCCGAGTTTTATCTTAAAACAATTAAGCAAGCCTGTAGCCAGAATGCATGCGGCTAATTAGATAAAGGATGAGGTGAAAAATAAATTTATCTCATGTATATTGTTTCATGTATCAAGTCTGTGTATAAAATACAAAATACAATGTACAGCTTTGTTACTTGCTACCTGCTATTTGTTACCTGTAAAAGCACAAACCTATACCTTATCGGGCAAAATAGCTGATACCAAAAACAACGCATTGCCTTTTGCATCGGTGGTGATAAAAGGAACTACCATTGGCACCAACAGCAATATTAATGGACTATATTCTATTAAACTTAAACCGGGCACCTACGAGATTATTTTTCAGTACATAGGTTATAAAAAAGAAACGAAGACAGTTGCCTTAAATGCAGATGCTACCTTAAATGCCACGCTGGCAGATGATAGTTATCAGTTGAAAGAAGTAACCATAAAAGCGGGAGAAGACCCTGCTTATGAAGTAATACGGCAAGCTATTAAAAAACGCAGGTATTATTTAAATCAGGTAAATGGGTATTCGTGCAACACGTATATAAAGGGTTTGCAGCGTTTAAAAGATTTTCCTAAAAACTTAGGGATGTTATTTAAAATGTCGGGGAGTGATAATCCGCTTGATTCAAATTTATTGGGTGTTATTTATTTATCGGAAAGCGAGAGTAAATATTATTTTGAAAAACCAAACGAACAAAAAGAAGTGATGTATTCGAGCAGGGTTAGTGGAAATAGTACAGCCTTTAGCTGGAATCAATTGGGCGAAATGAAATTCAGCTTTTATGAGAACCTTTTGTATATAGATGGTATAAGTGACAGGCCTTTTATTTCGCCTATAAACGAAAATGCTTTTCTTTCTTATCGCTATCATTTGCTGGGCACAATGTTTGAAGACGGAAAGATGATTAATAAAATAGAGGTACTTCCCAAAAGAAAAACCAACCCTTGTTTTCATGGTATTATTTATATTCAGGAAAATACCTGGCGCATACATAGTTTGGATTTGTATTTAACCAAAGATGCTAAAATAGATTTTGTAGATACGTTAAGAATGAAGCAGCTTAACGCTCCTGTTTTGGGAGATAGTATTTGGATGCCGATTAACTTAAACTATAGTTTTAATTTTAAGTTTTTAGGCTTTAAAGGCGATGGTTATTTTAATGCCATTGTTTCGGGCTATGAAATCAATCCAACATTTCCGAAGAAGTTTTTTAAAAACGAAATACTTAAAATAGAAGATGGAGCTAACAAAAAAGACAGTACCTACTGGAAAGAAAACAGACCTATACCACTAACAAACGAAGAAGTTAAAGACTATCATAAGAAAGATAGTGTAGCAAAAGTAAAAGACACAAAAGAGTATAAAGATTCTATAGACAGGAAGGCAAATAAGTTTAAACTAAACTCTTTTCTGATGGGCTTTCATCATCAGAATACATTTAAGAAAACAAACTTTAGTACTACAGGTATTATAAATAGTGGCATACAGTACAACACCGTAGAGGGTATTAACGCCAGTATGAAATTTAATTATGAAAAAAGCTACGAAGACCTTCGCAAGCATGAAATAGATGGTGGGGCTCGTTATGGATTCTCAAATTATTTGTGGGGAGCTAAACTGGGCTGGACGTATTTGCAAAGCCCTAAAAACTTTCAGCAGTTTGGTGTGCATCTGCAATCGTTGGTAGAGCAGTTTAATGCCAACAACCCTATTCCCCAGTTTATGAACTCTCTTTATACCCTGCTTGCAAATGATAATTACATGAAGCTGTACAAGAAAACATCTGTGCAGGTAAATTACAGAAGAGAATTAGTTAATGGCTTGATTTTTTATGCCAATGCAGAATACGCCCAACGGTTATCCTTAGTAAATACCAGTCCATATTTGTGGATAGATAATAAGACTAAGCTCTTTACCAGCAACGACCCTCAGAACCCTGCTGTCGATAATCCGTTTAAAACAAACAATGCGTTTGTGGTTGATGTGCGTTTTCGGATTCGTTTTAAACAAAGGTATTATACCTTGCCTAACCGAAAAGTTAATGTGCCTTCTAAATACCCTCGTGTAAATATTGTTTATAAGAAAGCCATTCCAATACTTGGCGCCGTAGCTGATTATGATTTGGTAAAATTAAATGTAGAAGATAATATCAGGCTTGGTTTGTTCGGAACCCTTGCTTACCGAGCCAATGCCGGTTATTTTATTAATAACAAGACTATGTACTTTATGGACTACCAGCATTATAATGGTAACCAAACCATACTGGCAAATTCAGATTATTTAAATGCGTTTAAGTTATTACCCTATTATACCTATAGCACTAATAAAGAATTTATAGAACTACATGCCGAGCATCATTTTAACGGATTTATTTTTAATAAAATCCCACTGTTAAAGAAAACCAAAGTACAGGAAGTCGTTGGAGGACATGCTTTGTTTACCGACCAACTAAAGAATTATTACGAGCTTAACTTTGGCTTGGAAAACATCTTTAAAATTGTGCGTGTAGATTATGTAATAGCTTATGGCATTAACGGAAAAGTAAGCAACGGCTTCTTGCTTGGTTTGGGAATAAATTTTTAACAGTTTTTAGTTTTATAATCTCTTATGGGATTCACTACTTATTTAAAATTAACTAATTTTACGCTTCAAAAAACATATAATTAATGAAACATCTTTTAATTGCAATTTGTTTACTGATAGGTTTTAATCTCCATAGTCAAACAGCTGATGCTGCCTTTAAAAAAGGAGTGAACAAATATGATATCAAAGATTATAAAGGTGCCCAAGCTGATTTTACCAAAGCCATTACCTTAAACCCAAAGAATGCAACTGCGTTATATTACCGTGGCAAGTGCAAACAAAAGCTAGAAGATTACAAAGGCGCAATGGCAGATTATACGCAGGCGATTAAATTAAAACCTACCTTATCTGATGCTTATACCAACCGTGCACATAGTAAATACATGTCGCTAAACCTTGCCGGTACACCTGAAGATTATAAAACGATTATTGCAGACTATAGCAAAGCTATTGAATTGAACCCTAAAGATACTGTTGCCTATTTAAACAGAGGTACTACCCACGAGTATTTAAAAGATTATAAAGCGGCGGTGTACAATTTTACGAAACTTTGTGAAGTTATACCTAATAGTGGAGAGGCATACTATTATAAAGCCAATGCCGAAGATAAAGCCGGAGAAAAAGAAGCTGCCTGCACCGATTGGAACAAAGCCATAGACTTAGGTGAAACCAGAGCACAACCGCTTATTGCTAAAAACTGTAATTAGTAAATAGTACGTTTTTAGTTCTCACATTTATTCAAAATGACAAAGTTGAGTTATTACTTAATTAAATCATTCAATAAATTCTCGGTACTTTCTTTCATTTTTGTGTAGGCAGAACCCGTTGCCGGACCATTATAACCTGTATATATTTTTGCTACTTCGTGGTTTTTGTTTAAATAAATAGTGGTAGGGAATGCATTAACGGAAGACAGAAAAGGCAAACTCTTTTGTGCATTATCTGCTCCGCTTTGTCCGGTAATTAAAAACTCATAACCCGCTCCGTATTTATTCTTTAATCGCAAAACATTAGTTTTTGCTTTTTCCATATCGGTTGTGCGCTCATAGGCTAAGGCAATAATCTCTACCCCTTTCGGTTTATAATCATTATATAAGCCGCTTAGGTAAGCAGTTTCATCCATGCAATTGGGACACCAACTACCCATTAATTGTACAACCACCACTTTGTTTTTATACTTCTCATCCGACAAAGAAATTTTAGTGCCTTCCGTATTAATAAAGGAGAAATCTACCGGGACTCCTTTTACTGTTTTAGTAATCGTATAAGGGTCTCTTAATTCAAACCTACTGTTACCTACAGCTTTAAATTTTTCGTGTGCCCATACTCCCGAATAAAAATCACCGATTAACTCTTCCTTTTCATTCATTATTGCCATAAAAAGATAAGCATGTGCTCCATCAAAGCTTGAGAGGTATAAATTTTTTCCATCAGCAATACCTTCCAAATAACGGTAATCACCACTCTCGCTTAAAAAAGTACCTTTTACAATTTGCTTGCTTTGTGTAAAAACACCAATGGCTTTGCTGCTATCAGGAGTGCCTACACCAAAGGTTGTTTCCCATCTTCCTGAAACCTCAACACGGGTAATCACCCTGGCTTTAAAGCGGTCTGTTTGTCCAAATATAGCTGAGAAAGGAACTACCTTATTTTCTTTCTTAGAATTGTTAATCCACACACCCTGCATTAAGCCGGGGAAAACTTTGCATTTAAATTCGGTATCAAATACAGGCATTTTAAAGAATAAAGAATCTCCTTTCATTTCGGTTTCATCAACCACAATTCTTTCTTCTCCGTTAAAGATGGTAAGGGTTGGTTGTCCATCGGCGTAATACACATTAAAAATAAAAGGAAGTTCAATTTGTTTTTTTACATCAAGGGTTAGTGTGCCGCGCCATATACCATCATTGATATGTATCTGAGCTGTTAACGTATAAGCAAAAGAGATAATGAAGAATAGAATTACTTTTTTAATCATAAACTAATTTGTGAAAACCGTTTAAAGTTAAAATAAATAAAACAAATTTCGCACCTTTAAACTTTATTATGTCTGCTGCTTATCCTTTAAAGAAATATATACAATACCTGTTAAAGGCAAAGGATGAGTACAGTATTCACTCACCTTTTGTTTTTAAATTATATACAGAAGTAATTGCCGATAAAAACAAGTTTTATGCTTTTGATGAATTGGATATAATACGAAAGCAGCTTTTACATAATCAACAAACTATTGAAGTGATTGATTTGGGTGCAGGTTCTATGAAGATGAACAACATCCGTAAAGTAGCGGATATAGCCAAATACAGTGTAGCTAATAAAAAGTATGGCGAATTGCTTTTCAGGTCAGTGAATTACTTTAAACCTGAATCTGTTTTAGAACTGGGTACTTCTTTGGGTTTATCATCCTTATATATGGCTTATGCTGTTCCTAAAGCAAACATACTAAGTATAGAAGGTTGCCCTAATACGTACGCTTTCGCCAAACAACTAATAGCAAGTTCAGGAATAAAAAACATCGAACTTGTAAACTCATCTTTTGATATTGCTTTTGAAACTTCACTTCAAAACAAAAAATTTGATGTGGTATATATAGATGGTAACCATACCTATGAAGCCACCATAAAATACTTTCACCTATTACTTAAAAGTATAAATGAAAATTCGCTATTAATTTTTGATGATATTTACTGGACAGCAGGTATGACTAAAGCCTGGGAAGAAATAAAAGCACACGCTGCTGTAACACTTACTATAGACTTATATAAAGTAGGCTTGGTGTTTTTCAGGAAAGAGAACAAACAGAAAGAACATTTTTGTTTGCGATATTAGCTCGCAACCATTTATCAATTACCACCTCCGCCTCCCCAGCCACCACCACCATTTCCGCCGCCGCCGTTGCCTCTCCAACCTCCGCCACCGCCATCACGTGGAAAACCATCTCCTCTTCTTTCCGTATTTTCTGTTGGAACATCGCCACTCTTAAAATGTTTAATATTATAAGTAACTACTAACATGTAATAACGCTGAAGCACATTAGTTTGGCTATCCTGAATATAGGTATCAGTTACCGTACGACTAATGGCATTGTTTTGGTGCAACAAATCAAAAACAGTAACGCGCACATCAAGTGCTTTGTTCTTTAAGAATTTGTACCCAAGAGAGGCAGTCCATACCAGATAGTTTTGATTATACCCCTGTGCAAGCCCTGTATATAAAGTGTGTGCAAGATTCGTGTTAAAAACAATTCCTTTATAAGGAAGCCAGTTAAATTTAAACGTAGTAACCTGATTAAAATAGTTATTATCAGATTGCTTTTGCAATGTGTTTTTTACAATACTATAATTGCCCGTGTAGGATAAAGTAAAATCAACCTTTTGACTTATATTACTGCTAAACACAACACCCTGACTAAAATTATAATTATTGGCTTTGTTCTCCTGATTATTTATTAAATCAGGAATAAGGTTGTACGTAAAACCTGTATTAATGTTTAAGTTGGTTTTTATTTTAGTAAGAGGCAATCCATACGTAACAAACGACCTTGCATTTATATAATTGTTAAGGTTAGTTGGAGCGGTAAGCTGTGTGCCGGGTTTTAATAAATAATCATTTGTAATTTGAATAGGGTGAGTAGAAGGAATTAATGTTGAGTTTGCCACATAATTCAAAATATAATTACAATAAGCATACACCATAAAGTTGGTAGCTTTTGTTGTGTTCACACTTCCATAACGCAGGTTAAGGGTTTGCTCGTAATCCTGTTTCAAATTCGGATTGCCTGTGGTTAATAAAAGCGGATTACTATTATTAATTACACTTTGTAATTGAGAAATAGTGGGAGCAACCGCATTTGTTCTGTATGTTATGCGTAGGTTTCTTGTTTTAGAAAAACGGTAATTAAAAAACGATTGCGGTAAAACACTTTCAAAAGGTTTACTAATGGCTAAGGTATTTGGTAATTGTTCGGTACCCGTAAGCATCGTATGCTGATAGGTTGCACCCATCATAAAATTTAATTTTCTGGTTGTGTAGCGGTAGCTTACTCCACCACGCTGATATACATACACATTTGTATATTGATTGGAAAGCACAGTATCTAACTGGTGATAGGCATTATCAAGACTATCCTTATTATAAGTTTCTTTACTTAAATTATTTATATTGACAGAAGGGTTATAGGTAAGCTGCAGTTGCGCTTTTTTAAATAAAGGCTCTGTGTAAGAAAGGTTAGGCGAGTATGTTTGCCCAACTGTGTTTTGGTTGTTTTGCTGGTTAAGAATGGTGGCACTGGTTGTATCATTACGATAGTAGTCATTTGTAGAATTTAAAGTTCCATTCCCGTTCTTCGGATTATAATCCGTAGCAACGCTTAATGAGATTGTTCTGCGGGGCTTTTTAAACTTATGTCTTAATGTAACGGTGTTTGCAAAATCGTACCCGAAATTATAAGCGGTAGTTTTTGTAGTGGTTTGACTTTCAGTAATACCTCCGGTTATGGTGTTTAAACCCGATAGACCTGAGTTGGCATTGTTTTCCTGCAGACTAAATTTAGGAACAATAATCAATGAGTTGGCAGAGTCTATCGTATATTCAAACCGGATGTTTCCCCTATGGTTTTGGTTTGTATTGGCTGCATTAGCTGATTGGTTGTAGAACAGACCATTTTTAGTTTCAATAATATAATTTCTGCTTAACGTAGAGTTATTTGTATTATCAGCATAATTGAAAAAGTAACTGCTGGTTATTTTTATCTTTTTCTTTTTACCCCATACATCACTGTAATTTAACCCTACGGCCTGTGTGGCAGTAATACCTGCTTGCGAACCCACCAAAAAACTATTGGCTGCATTTCCACCACCGCCTCCGCCGCCCCCTCCACCACCACCGCCACTATTGTTTGCACTGCTTACACCCAATAAATCTTGTGAAGAAAAGTTTTGTGTATTAATGTTATTGGATAATTCCAGAATAGAAATCCGCCTGTTACCATTAAAGAAATTTATATTGCCTCCGGCATTATACTTGTCATCTTTGCTGTTAGTATAGTCATCGCTTACTCCGCCACCTGCATATACTTTTCCAAACTCTCCGTTATTTTTTCCGGGTTTGGTAATAATGTTTATCGTCTTTTGTGCATTGCCATCGTCAAAACCTGTAAATACAGCCTGATCGCTCGCCTTATCAAATATTTGAATTTTATCAATTACATCGGCAGGCAGGTTCTTAATAGCAAGGTTAGGATCGTCACCAAAAAAAGGTTTACCGTCAACTAAAACCTGTGTTACTTGTTCACCATTAACCGTAACACTACCTGTTTGCGTAGATATGCCGGGCATTTTATTTATCAAATCCTCGGCAGTAGCATCGGGGTTTGTTTTGTAGGCATCTGCATGTATTTGTGTGGTATCGCCTAATTGTTCTACATGTACTTGCTTGGCTTCAACAACAGCTTCTTTTAGCATTGCAGCAGTTTGTTGCAGGGTGAGTTTCCCTAAATTAATATCCGTATTGTTTACAGTAACTCTTAACTCAAGCGTTTTATAGGTAATAAGTTCTGCCCTTAGTTTGTAAACGCCGGACGGAATGTTATTAAATTCAAAATGCCCTATGAGGTCGGCAGAGGTACCTTTTTGTTGGGTGGTATCTGCCTGATTAATTAAAACTACAATAGAACCTATTAACGGAGAATTATCCTTAGCATCTAAAACCTGCCCCGATACTTTTACAGATTGCGAAAAGCATAAAAGACCAACAAGAGAAAACAGACCTATTAAAACTATCTTTTTAATCTCCACAGCTTTTCACTTAATTTATTTAGCTGCCAATCTTATTTTAACCCAAAAACTATTTGTTACGTACATGGGGTTTACATCTGCCATACTACCGGCACGCATATTACGCGCATTGCCACCACCACCGGCACCATTCATACTACTACCCATTCCTCCACCCATGCCACCTCTTCCGCCCATACCGCTGTTGCCACCCATACCGCCCATACCACCACCTGCACCGCCACCCGGCACACCTCCACTGGCATTATTGCTGCCATCATCTGTTTTTTCGGGAGCTGGAAAACCAAGTATGGTCATAGAGAAATCGAAGTTCTTTATACTGTCTTTAGCAACCAGTTTATCTTTATAAAAGGCATTAAACGGAATGGCGGCTTCATAAATCATAATATTATTTACGTCCCAGTTGATGCTAACCTTTATTCCAAATTCGTTTTCAGAAGCTGCCAAAAAATCGGGTATTCCGCTTTTAAAACCTGTAAGCTGCATTTGATTTGCCTGTTGCAAGAACTTTTTCTTAATCGCGGCTAAACTGTATCCATGTTTAGTACCATCTCCCGAACTATTTGGTTGAAAGTCATCTGAGTTTTTATCGGGAATGGGAAACAAAATACCGGTAGCTTTGTTTTTTTTAGCCAGCGTATCAAACCAAATGTTTATACCGTTGCGCACCACTTTTGCCTGTGATAACTCATCTACAATACGGGCGCAGATATAAATTTTATCATCATCGTTGGTAAGGCTGTAATTAAGTTTGGTATCAGGATCGTAAAACCTAAGGGGTATTCTCCATTCAGAAGCATTGCCATCTGTAGTTACGGGCGTTTTTTGGTAAGAACTTTGCAGCGCCGGCGTATGAGAACAAGCCGCAGCCAGTAAAATAATAGCAAAACCAATAAAATTGAGTAACGTTTTATACATACCTGTTGTTTTAAGAATAAGCCATAAAACTAATTCTAATTGTAGACTTAAAAGAAGGCAAAAGGTTATTTTTCCTTAAAATACAGGAAATCTAAGCGTAGCAAGAGGCTTATCCTTACCGACAGTCTTTTTTGCCTAAAGACCTACGTTTTTCATTTCCGTAGCTCTTTTTTGCTTAACGACGTACGTTTTCCGTTTCCGCCGTTCTTTTTCGCTTAATGCCGTACATTTTTCGTTTTCGTCGCTCTTTTTGGGTTAATGTTGTGATGGTTTCAGTTTCTGTAGCTCTTTTTCCATTTTCGTCGCTCTTTAAGGTTTAAAGACGTACGTTTTTCATTTCCGCCGTTCTTTAGGGTTAAAAAGAGGTTTTTAACTACTATCTTTATGGGGTATAAGGCATGTATTTAATTTGAATAGTATTTTTAAAAAAATAATTGAAGTAGAAAACAGCAACCATAAAGCTGCCTTGTGTACTATAATTATGGTTAAAGGTTCTGCGCCTCGCAAAACAGGAGCCAAGATGTTGGTGTATGCAAACGGGTCTATTGCCGGAACTATTGGCGGCGGCTCTTTAGAGAAAGTGGTTATACAACAGGCACTTGATGTAATAAAAAACAACGAGGCAAAAACAGTCATCCATAATTTAGTAAGCGAGCTTGCCATGTGTTGTGGTGGCACGGTAGAACTTTTTATAGAACCTATCATGAACAGAAAGAAAGTATATGTATTCGGTGCAGGGCATATTGGTAAAGCATTAGCCAGGTTTGCCAGCGATTTAGATTTTAATGTTACGCTGATTGATGAACGTTATGAGGCTTTTGACGGGATTGATATTCCTGAATGCACCTTGATAAAAGAACAACATACTACAGCTATAGAACAACTTAGTTTTGATGAAAATACGTTTGTGGTTATTTTAACCCATAACCATGCTTATGATAGAGAGATATTGGCTCTTACAGCTCAAAAGCCGCATCAATATATTGGCATGATTGGTAGTGAACGCAAAGTAGCTATCGCCAAAAAGAATATGATAGCTGCTGATTTTATGAATGAAGAACAAATTAAAAACATCGATATGCCTATCGGCATAGATATTGAGGCTATTACTCCGCAGGAAATTGCCATCAGTATTTTAGCCAAACTGATTGATGTGAGGAACAGGAAAGTTAAAGAACCCATCCCCAACCCTTCCCAAAAGGAAGGGAGTACGCACAACAAGTCCTTTCCTTCGGAAAGGATTTAGGATAGGTTTTAATTTATATATTTGAACTTATGCAACAAACCATCTCTTTTATATTAGACAACAAAATACAAACGCTTACTTTTAGCGAGCAATTATCTCCCACCACTACCGCATTAAATTATTTACGCAACTCTCCCATACATAAAGGGGTAAAAGAAGGTTGTGCCGAAGGCGATTGCGGTGCCTGTACCATTGTTATTGGCGAATTGGGTTCAGATAAAAAAATGCATTATAAAGCCATCGATTCTTGTTTGGTGCTTTTACCTATGCTTAACGGCAAGCAATTAATTACGGTTGAAAATTTAATGCAGAGAGAGGGTAATACCGAAGTGTTGCATCCCGTTCAAAAAGAAATGGTGGAGAGTAATGGCAGTCAGTGCGGTTATTGCACACCCGGAATTATTATGTCTATTTTCTCTTTATACAAAACAGAAAATAACCCCACTAAAGAAACTATTGAGGATACACTTACGGGTAATCTTTGTCGCTGCACAGGCTACAAACCTATTATTGAAGCAGCAGCTAAAGCCTGTGTAAATAATGGAGAAGATCATTTTAAAAAGAACGAACAGCATGTTATAGACTTGCTCACACAGATAAAAGACGAGAGTCATTCAGTAAATATTCACACCAACAAACAAAAATACTTTCAGCCAAAAATAAAAACAGAAGCATTAGAGTTAAGAAACCGTATGCCGAATTCTGTTTTAATAAGCGGTGCTACTGATGTGGCTTTGCGGGTTACCAAACGACATGATTTGCTG